>CAKZMA010000001.1 GCA_937127375.1 uncultured Coleofasciculus sp.
ACGCCACACCCAGCGAAGTGGCGTTAACGCAATACCTTTATCCGGAAGCAATCAAAAACGCCCCATTAGCGGCGAATGTCGCCTCGGGACATCCCATTTACGGGGCGACAGACTTCCGCCGCCACTATCCCGATGGGCGCATGGGGTCTAACCCCGCCTTAGCCAAACCCGAACATGGTCAGCAATTGTATGAGGTGGCGGTGAAGGAAATGAGTCAGGCATATCTAGAATTCTTGCATACTGAGTGACAGTCTGATAGGAACAGGTTAAACTCATAATTAAACCACGCCTGCTGGTCAAACCAACAATACGGCATGGTGTTTCCTCGGTGTATTGGCTACAAGCGAGCAGATTTGGATTTGGAATTATTTCCCAGAGGAAAATTACAGGTATGAGTGCGATAAACTTTACTGTCGCGATTTGTACCTATAACGGCGCGAATCGTTTAGCAGAGGTTCTGGATAGGTTGCGATCGCAAGAAAAGACGGAGCCTATTTCCTGGGAAATTATTGTCGTTGATAATAATAGCACGGATGATACGGCTAAGATCGTTCAAGAGTACCAAGCGAATTGGTCTGAACCTTATCCCATTCGTTATTACTTGGAACCTGAACAAGGACTAGCATTTGCTAGACGATGTGCCATCCGAGAAGCCAAGGGTGGTTTAATCGGTTTTCTGGATGACGATAATTTTCCCAAACCCAATTGGGTAGCCCAAGCTTATCATTTTGGACAATCTCATCCGCAAGCTGGGGCGTATGGAGGACAAATCCATGGCAAATTTGAAGTAGAACCCCCACCAGGATTTGACAGAATTGCCCGTTATTTTGCCCTGATTAAAGGAACGAAACCCTATTGCTATAACCAAAAGTATGCCTCTACCCGCAAAAAAATGTTTCCTCCAGGAGCCGGAATCGTTATTCGCAAACAGGCTTGGATAGAAACTGTCCCTGAACGTCCCTTGCTCCCTCAAACCAATGAAGATTTAGAAATGCTGTCATACATCTGGCAAGGTGGTTGGGAACTGTGGTTCAATCCAGCCATGGAAATTGACCATTTTATTCCTAAATCGCGTTTTGATAAAGAGTATCTGCGGCGTTTTTTTCAAAATAATGGTCGGCTACGATATCAGGTGCGAATGTTAGCCTATAAACCCTGGCAAAGACCCCTGGTTGTCCCGATCTATCTAGGCAATGATATAAGAAAACTTATTCTCCACTTCCTCAAATATCGTTCTGTCCTGAAAACGGATGTTGTTGCTGCTGGAGAAATGGAATTGCTACTCACGATTCTCCTGCGGAATTTTTATAAATAAATCATTAGCTTTGATTAACCATGAAAAATTTAAATAGAGTTGATTCTAAAGACATAGCATTAACAGGCACAGAAATCCTATGTTTTGTAATTGTCAGAAATGAATCCAAACGTTTGCCTTTTTTCTTAAACTACTATCGAGGAAAAGGAATATCTAAGTTTTTTATCGTCGATAACGACTCAGAAGATAATACCTTAGAGTATTTAATCCAGCAAGAGGATGTCTATACATGGTATACTCAAGAATCTTTCAAAGAAAATAAACTAAATTGGCTAAAATTGTTACTCAATAATTATGGTCAAAATCATTGGTGTTTAATCGTTGATGCCGATGAAATACTCTATTATCCCGATTGTGAAACCCGAAGCCTAAACGATTTTTGTCGCCAAATAGAATGGCAAGGTAAAAATGCTGTTCAAGGGATAATGTTAGACATGTATTCGCAGCAGCCTGTTCAGGAAGCGTACTATAATCCTGGAGATGACTTTTTAAAGGTCTGTCCCTATTTTGATAGACAGTATTATCATCACCAGGAAGGAAAAATCCGAGATTATTATTGGGGAGGATTGCGACAACGTATTTTTGGCAGTGACGATAAACGAGGCAAGAAGCCCTACTGTTTAACCAAGTTCCCTTTGCTTAAATATAATGATACGATGATATTTTATTCAGAACATGTCACCAAAAATATTAAACTGTCTTCGACAACGGCGTGTTTGCTACACTTTAAATATTTTTCATTTTTTATCGATTATGTTAAATCAGAAATCCAGAGGGATCAGCATTGGCAAGGAGCAGTCGAATACCAAAAATATGCTCAACTTATTGCCGAAAATAAGCCACTTAACCTATACGATCCAGAAATTTCTGTGCGGCTGGAAAATAGCCAACACTTAGTAGACATGGGAATTATCAATCGGGGAGTTCTGATGGAGAAACAGTTAGGATATGTAAGCTTATTGTTAGAATTAGTTTACGATATTAAAATACTGGGACGTGCATTACTTAAAGTTTTGTCCAAAAAAATAGCCTCTCCGGGAGTTATGGTGATCAGAAAAAATTATTAAATTGACTCAAATGGCTTTTTCTCTTCCTTCCTAAAAACTAGGGTTTGACCATAAGTACCGAAGAGTCATCTGTATCTACCCAGATCCAAGTAAAACTGTTTCGTTATTACATAAAAAAATGCAATTAATGCATCCGGGTCTGAAAGACATTCTACTCGTTGAGCAATATATCAAGACTAAAAAAATAGGTTTCTTGTCTATAGAAACCCCTTTACCTCCTTGGTTCAAAAAAATTACCCAATCAATCCCTAATTACTCTATAGGACTGCAAATTCGCCGCGAGTATCGCCACATCTCAATGGGCATTAGAGCCTTACGGCTTAAAGATATCGATGCAATTTTTATATTTGAAATCTATAACCAACATTTATTAGGAATTCTGCCTTTACTGGCTTTAAGGGGGAAACAGGTGTTCATCAGCTTACATGGTAATCAACAATTTGCCATGAATAGCCAAATTAAATTCTTTGGATTAGTCTACCTAAAAACGTATCTGCAACTATTCAATAATTTAAAAGTCGTTTTATTTGAAACCGATGATCATGTTATCCCAGAAAAATTCCGCTTACCCGCATCATCCAAAATAATTATCCCTCATCCAATCCTCAGTGAAGTCACTCCCAAGCTTTTGCCAGGTGAACGCTTGCCTTTAGATACTAAAATTAAGATAGGTGTGGTGGGGATGATCCGAAAGGATAAACCTATTTCAAAACTAATTACAAAATTACAAAAACACCTCGGCTCAAAGGCTGATCAATGCGAACTAATCATTGGTACACCGTTTGGACAAAAACCGAATTATTTAGATCAACTGGGAGTATCCCTCTATGACACCACCAAAGAAGAGGACTATATCCGTGTTTTAAAACAGATAGATATTTTGGTCATTCATTACGACAAAGAGCGTTATTACTACCGAACCAGTGGTGTAATTAGTGATGCGGGATCGTGTGGCTGTTATATTATTGCCTCTGACTATCCAGTTATCAATCATCAAGTGAATTTCCCTGTCCCAATTGGTGCAACATTCTCAACTTTTGACGAAATTGGTTCTCTAATTGATCAAGCCATCACTCACATTCGCCAGAAGGGACAGGATAACCACTGGATTTGGCGAGAACAACGTTCCGCAGCAGCGATCGCAAAACTCCTCTTTCCCCAAAATACATAGGGGTTGCTGAATAAGTATTGGGGTAAGGGGGAGCAATGTAGAGACGCGCCATGGCGCGTCTGGGAGCAGGGGAAGCTGGGGAAGATGAGGAAGATGCGGCTTTTAGGCAAAATTCCCCGCTCTAACATCATCCTTAAATTGCTGTAATCTTGCCTCTAGTTCATGGGTGCGACGTTCAAGCATGAACTCATCGCTTAAATTCGGTTTGACTGTTTTAACAATATCCATAAGTTGTCGGGCTACTCGCTGATTTGGATCACCGCCAATTTGATTAAACACGCTTAATTGCTCCTGTTTTAACCAATCTAGCCAGTAATTAATTTCTGGGCGAATACGCAAGCGAGTCGAAGGAGCCTCAGGAAACACGGGATAGAAATCCCAGAGAGGCATAACATACCGAGGTTGGTATTCAATACCTAGAGACAGACACCAATCCTGCCATTTAAAGGAGTTAATATTGGCACTGGTTTTGATCGGAATCCAAGGCACTCTCAGGGCATCCGCAATGATAGCACCATGCATGGCTTCAGCGAGTAATACCTCAGTTTCGCTAATTGCCGATAAAACGTTTTCGATTGACCAACGCGGATCAATATAGGCAAATCCCAGTTGGTCACAAATGGAAGCCCAAGCTGAACTTGCAAGGATAGCGTGCTTGAAATGAGGAATAAAAGCAAAGCGCTGGGTTTTAGAATGATTCGCCGGAAATAATCGCCTGACGAGTAAAGCAGCATCGGTAACGGCAACTTCTTTGGCAACACCGATCGCTTGGGCAGAAAGAAGTCCTCTGAGGCAATATATCGTCCAAGACTGATTAATTTTGGGTACAGTTCCATATCCATATCCCACACCCGTTCCAAATACGATAATTTTCTCTGCCTTGGGTAATTTTCTGTTGAGTAAAGTCCCAATTCCAACAAAGAGTGTTCGTTTGTCTTCATCCAGAATGTTGGGTATTAATTGCTTCCAGAGCCAAGGGTTGAGTTCATCACCAAAATTGGCGTATTCATCGGATTTGTAGTAGTAGAGCTTCATGTTTATGTTTATCCCATATTTCACACACCCCAATCTCTAAAAGTCGTCTTCTTCCTCCTCGGCATCATTTGCTGAATTCTGTCGCAATCCTCCCGGTAAAGCAGCAATAATTGCATCCAGCACCCTGGAAACCGGGATCACCTCAATATCCAGATCCGGTAACATTTGACCCTTAGGAACGATCGCGCGTTTAAATCCTAATTTTGCCGCTTCCTTTAACCGCAGTTCCATCTGTGACACCAGCCGCACCTGTCCCCCTAAGCCAACTTCGCCAATCATCACCGTGCGCGGATCAACCATGCGATCGCGAAATGAAGCCACTACCGCAATGGCAATCCCCAAATCCGCCGCCGGTTCTTCGACACCCAACCCGCCCGCCGTAGCCACATAAGCATCTAATTTAGACAGAGGAATCCCTACCCGTTTTTCCAAGACTGCCAAAATTTGCTGTAATCGGCTATAATCCACGCCAGTGGTTGAACGACGCGGCGCACCATAACTGGCTGGGGAAACCAACGCCTGCAACTCGACTAAAATCGGACGAGTCCCCTCACAAGCCACCACCGTCGCCGTACCCGGACTCATTTCATCCCGATTGCCCAAAAATAACTCCGACGGATTCAGCACCTCCTGCAACCCCTTATCCACCATTTCAAAAATCCCGATTTCGTGAGTTGCACCAAACCGATTTTTTACCGATCGCAACAGACGATGGGAGGCAAAGCGATCGCCCTCAAAATACAATACCGTATCCACCAAATGTTCCAGCACCCTTGGTCCTGCGATCGCGCCTTCCTTAGTCACATGTCCGACAATGAATAACGTAATATTCGCCCGCTTTGCCACCTGCATCAAGGCTGAGGTACATTCCCGCACTTGCGCCACCGAACCGGGTGCCGAGGTTAACGCCGCAAAGTAGAGCGTCTGGATACTATCAATGACGGCGACTTGGGGTTTTAGGGACTCCAACTCCCGTAACACCTCCTCTAAGTCAGTCTCTGCCAACACATACAGATTTGGCTCTTGCTCCTGGGAGGCTTTACCCCCATTCGCCGTTTTCGACTTTGCCGACTTCCCTCGCTTTTTGGGCGCACCATTATTCGTCTGCTCACTATTATTATCTGTCTCTTCCTGAATCGGAGCAGCACCAACACCCAGGCGAGAGGCTCGCAGTTTCACCTGTTGTCCCGACTCTTCGGCACAGACGTAAAGGATACGATGCTCCTGTGCTAGTTGATTTGCCACCTGTAGCAGCAACGTGGATTTGCCAATCCCCGGGTCACCGCCAATCAATACCAAGGAGCCAGGGACGATCCCTCCCCCCAGCACTCGATCCAGTTCGCTATACCCAGAGGCAAATCGACTCTGGACATTATTGGAAATTTCTGAGAACTTGAGTGAAGACCTCGGTTGAGCGCGTCCGGAAGTAGGAGAGGGAGTAGAGGCACGGGTATTGGATTGCCAACCCCCACTTCTTAAAGTGGTCGTTGTTGACAGCATACTCTCCTCTAAGGAGTTATACGTGCCACAGGAGGAGCATCTGCCGAACCACTGGGAGTGTTCTGCCCCACATTGATTACAAACATAGATGGATTTAGTCTTAGGCATCCTGATCTCAAGGTGCTAGGAATTTTCAATACTTAAACCAATCTTAAAAAGTCGTAAGAAAATGTCAGACGAAAGCATTATGACTTAAAAAAGCTTCGTATAACGTTATATCTTAGAGATAAGCTACTGATAAATTAACACTTCGTTGACTGTAAATTAGGAGTCTTGGATCAATTGGAAACTGATAAGGAAAAAATTCTGGTTGTCGATGATGAAGCGAGTATCCGCCGGATCTTGGAAACTCGCCTGTCGATGATTGGCTACGATGTCGTCACCGCCGCCGACGGGGAAGAAGCCTTAGAAACCTTCCGCACGAGTGAACCCGATTTAGTGGTGTTAGATGTGATGATGCCCAAGCTGGATGGCTACGGCGTCTGTCAAGAGTTGCGAAAGGAATCGGATATCCCCATCATCATGCTAACGGCATTGGGTGATGTTGCCGACAGAATTACTGGGTTAGAGTTGGGCGCGGATGATTATGTGGTCAAGCCCTTCTCTCCCAAAGAGTTAGAAGCCCGGATTCGTTCGGTATTGCGGCGAGTGGACAAGGTAGGAGCGTCCGGGATTCCCAGTTCTGGGGTAATCCATGTCGCTAGTATCAAAATTGATACAAACAAACGACAGGTTTACAAGGGAGACGAGCGGATTCGGCTCACAGGGATGGAATTCAGTCTCCTGGAATTATTAGTCAGTCGCTCTGGAGAACCCTTCTCTCGGTCAGAAATTTTACAAGAGGTGTGGGGATATACCCCAGAACGCCACGTCGATACCCGCGTTGTCGATGTGCATATTTCCCGACTGCGAGCCAAGCTCGAAGATGATCCGAGCAATCCAGAGTTGATTCTCACCGCACGGGGGACAGGGTATTTATTTCAACGGATACTCGAAGATGGGGAGACATAAATTTTGAGTGTTGGGTTTTGAGCGGTGAAGGTTGAGTGTTGTAGCAACCGCTACAACAGTTAGGACAGGCTTGCGTTCATCGAAACAATATAACGCTGTGGAAAGAATGGCTAAACCTGATCAAAATTCTGTGTTGCGACAATTACCGTTTATTGTGGGGGGATTAGGCGGAACGCTATTGTTGATCAATCGCTTGCTGACCCCTCAACTTACGGAATCTCAGGCACGTTCAGACGCACTAGGGGTTATTCTCAGTGCCATCTTGATTTTGACAGGTTTGCTGTGGCAGCAAGTGCAGCCGCGATCGCCAGATGCGGTAGATTTAGTTGGGGAGGAGGGCTTTGAACTGACACCAGAGTTACCGGAGGCGGCAAAAACGGAACTGGCTTGGGCGTCACATTTATTATTAACCAATACCGTGACGCGATCGCTGGTTGTGTTTTATCAGGGAAAAGTACTACTAAGGCGGGGAGTATTGGGAAAAAACCCAGAGGTAAAACCCGGTGCTATCCTGAAGCGGGTTCTGGAACAACAAAAACCCATTTACCTGGTTGACTTGAAACTGTATCCAGGGCGAATCGAATTTGACTACTTACCAGAAAATACCCAAGGACTCATCTGTCAACCTCTGGGCAATCAGGGTGCTTTAATTTTAGGCGCGAATGCTCCCCGCAGTTACACCAAACAAGATGAGCGCTGGATTGAGGGGCTAGCTGATAAACTAGGAAATACGTTGAGTCAGTCAGTACAGTCGAACGTCAACGGTTAGGATCGTCTTATGTCCTTTGTCTTTTATCTTATGTAAGGGTTTGAGGAACGTTGACCTTAATATCGTTAAGTATTAGATGTCTATCACTTTGCTCTACTGGATATTAATTGCCCTGATGCTCGTGGGTGTAGTGGGTGCTGTAGTCCCTGGTCTTCCCGGTTCTAGCTTAATTGTTGTGGCAATTTTAGTCTGGGGATTTGTCCAAGGGTTAAGTGCGATAAGTTTGGCGTTGGGCGTTGCTGTTGGGGTATTACTCCTCAGTGTCGGCATTGATTTTTTAGCCACCTACTGGGGAGCAAAACGGGCAGGGGCGAGCAAGTGGGGGCAAATGGGTGCGATTATTGGCTTAGTCTTGGGGATTGTAGGGCTACTTCCCGCTTTACCTGTGGGGGGTCCTTTGTTAGGGATTTTAATTGGTCCACTGTTGGGAGCATTTATCGGTGAGTTTTTATCTCGCCGTCAGTTGGAATTAGAGCTACGGTTAAAGGCGGCGTTGAAAGCGAGTGTAGGAATTGTAGTAGGTTCGCTGGTCGGGAATGTCATTCAGGGAGCATTGGCGCTGGCGACGGTGATTGTTTTTGTGGTTACCACCTCCCCCCCCTGACAGGTGTAGGTTTTTACTTTAGGGTGGGGTCAAGACAAGGAGGACAAGGTTGACAAGAGGACAAGGAAGGAAAACCGTACAAAATCTTGTTCGGTCAAGTTAACTTCTAAAAGCTGAAAAGCCTTTTTTTTGTTGAACGATTTAACAGGAAACAGTAAGGGTTTGAGGGTGATTGACATATTGCCGCTTTTGATAGATAATTGTAAGGCGTGTCACGGAACTAAGAATCTCCGCACTTATAGGGCGGAGAGTGTCAAGACAACGATAGACGCGAAAGCGGGTCATATTTATATCCAGGACTCTCACTCTGACACCCGAAAGGCTTACTGGCGGCGTATCCCCAGAATTCAGTGGTTGGTGATTCTCACGGTTGTGGGACTGGGTTTGTTTGGCTGTAAGTCCTCTAAATCCCCTCAAAATGCCCAGAGTCCCTCACCCCCCGTATCAGAAACACCCGCTGATTTTTCCTTTCCCCTGATTACCCCGAATGTCTCACCCCTTCCTACAGAAACACCAACAGTCTCACCCCTCCCCACGCCCACGATTTCATCTGTGCCCCCAGAGATAGTTGTCTTACCGACTCCTGAACAAGTCCCTGATACCCCCTCTGTCTCCCCTGAGATACCTTCGCCCACTCCAGACGCTTCTAAAGCTGTCCCACCCCCTTTACCCAAACCACCAGGCGTTGATAACCGTAAGCCGACGATTACAAATTTACCCGATGGCAATTATTTTTATGGCGAATCAGCGGAGTTTGACCGTCCGGGTAGTCGGTATTTAGTGTTTGTGAAAACTGATAATGTGGTAATTGGACAGGAGTATTTTTGGCAAACTGAGCAGAGTCGTTGTTTTAAAGGAATAGTCAATGAAAATATAGTCAAAAATGTTAAAACCGCTTATCGCCAACCCTCTCTAGAGGCGGAAGAGGTACAATGGTCATTTGAAGATATGAAGCCGATAAAAATCAGTAATTTTCAGCCGATTAATTGGGATAAAACTCCTGATTTTGCTAAGAATAATTTACAAGATTGCGTGAAAATTTTTAGTATATTTAATGAATAATGAAAAACATAAAGATGGTTAATCGCAGAAAGTTAACGGTATAGTGTTTTGGACTTCAACTTGAAGTGCGGAATATGGGTTATAGCAGTCGCCAGAGTCATCAGGATAGCAGATATCAGAGGAATGCCGTTTATTGTTTCGATACCCGTAGGCGTGTCCTCTCCGTTGTAGCGGTTGCGATACAAGGGAAGCGGGAGATCTAATCTATAAGAGTGGGATCTAGACCAACCCCGACCGATGATAATCATATACACATTTCGTAATATTTTGTTAACATAGTTAAAAATCATCCTTTAGACTG
>CAKZMA010000002.1 GCA_937127375.1 uncultured Coleofasciculus sp.
GTAATACTACCCTGTGGCGTGAATTTAATCGCATTACTGAGCAGATTAATCAGAACTTGGCGCAATTTGTTGCTATCTGCCTGAATATAGTGAGGAACATCAGCCGCAATAGTTAAGTGAAGCTGCAACCCTTTAGCCAGTGCTTTGTGCTGAAACATGTCCTGAAGCGATCGCATCAAGGCAATTAGGTCAAAATCGCTCTCGTCTACGCTAATACATCCGGCTTCGATTTTCGATAAATCCAGGACATCGTTAATCAAACAGAGTAAATGATTGCCACTCTTATTAATAATGTCTAAATTTTCTTGTTCCTCTGGCGTAATCGCTGGATCACGACTCATCACCTGGGTAAACCCCAAAATAATATTCAGAGGAGTACGCAATTCATGGCTCATATTCGCCAAGAACATACTTTTTGCCTGATTCGCGGCTTCGGCGTCGGCTTTCGCCTGTTGTAGGGATAACTCTGCCTGTTTGCGTTTAGTAATATCTCGTAAGGCAATCACATAAGCCGATTTTGAGAACCATTGAATCGGAGTTGCCTTCATTTCTGCCGTTCGCTCTATCCCACTCGATTGAATCAACTTGATTTCTGTGGTTTCTCCTAAAGGCATTCCCCACTGATAGTTCAGTAATGCGTCTGGGGTCATATCAAAAAGCTGGGCGGCGGCGGGGTTGGCAAAACAAACCTGACCCTGGCGATCGACGATCATGATTCCGTCGCAGGTAGCAGTAATGATGGTTTTGAGTCGGGTTTCACTTTGCTGGAGTTTTTCCTCAAATTGTTTGCGTTCGGTAATGTCCTGCACAAACGCGGTGAACATGACCTGATTATCCAGAATTAACTTAGAAATAGAGGCTTCCGCTGGAAATTCTGTGCCGTCTTTGCGGCGACCAAAAATAGCTTGGCGTTCTCCCATACGCCTTGCTTTTCCCTGAGAATGGCTGAAGGTTTTAATATGTTGGTGGTGAGCAAGGGTGTAGCGATTGGGTAACAGTAAATCTAGGGGTTGATCCAACACTTCACTCACCCTATAGCCAAACATCTTTTCCGCCCCTTGATTAAATAAGATAATCCGTTGGTTAGCATCAACAGAAATAATCCCATCACTGGCAATTTCCAGAATGCCCGCAAATCGAGCCTGGGACGCCCGAAGTTCCTGTTCGGCTTGGTGACGAATTTGCAGTTCCTGTTGCAGCGCTTCTGTACGTTCTGTTACCCGAACTTCTAGGGTGGCTTTTGCCTGTTGCAGAGCGAGTTCAGCTTGCTTGCGAAGCGTCACATCTAGGGCGGTGCTAATCACCATGCGCCGCCCATCACTCAGCTTACCCAAGGGGGCGGAATAGAAATCCCAGATGCGAGTGGAGCCATTACGAGTGATAATGGTATATTCGCCTTCGCCAATGGGTTGATTGAGTTGATATAACTGATCAATCCTTGCCAGAACCAACGCTTGGCGAGTACCGTAGGCTTTTCGAGTCCAATCTGCGATCGCGCGAATGTCTTGATGGGTGTAACCCGTGAGTTCTGTCCAAGCTTGGTTAATCTGCAAAACTTCGCCATCTTCAGCATGGAGCATAATCGGTATAGGTGAATAGAGGACGGCACGACGAAAGCGTTCCTGACTCTCTTGCAGCGCTTGTTCTGACTGTTTACGAGCGGTAATATTCGTCAGCGTCACCACACACCCTTGGATCTGGTTTTTGGAGTTCAACAACGCCCGCCCACTCAGGAGTAGATGGAATTGTTGCCCATCCTCTCGCCCAAAAACGACTTCAACCCCTTGGAAGATTTCCCCATTCAGAATTGTGGCAATGGAAAAGGGGTGTCCTGAGGTTGGGGATGGTGAGGACATTGTATAATTATCTTCCCGAATAGTAGATGAGCCAAACATCAGCGGAAAAATCTGATCAAATGGCTGAAGTATGGAATTTTTGCCACAAAGTTCCTGGGTAGCCATACTGGTGCGGATAATAGTTCCCCTTTGATCACAGACGACAATCGCGTCAGCCACTTGCTCGAAAATAGAACGCGCCAGCTTTTCAGCGGCAACTATTTTTTTTTGTCGTTTATTTTCAGTTAAATCCGTTACAATTAAACAATTAACTTTGACCCCCTCCATCATCAATGGATTGACCGATAGCTCCACAGGAATCTCTGTCTGATCACTGGCAATGAGGTAGAATTCCCTGTGACTATATCCGGCTTTATCTTTCTGCAATAGGGATTGGAAGAAGGGGACTTCGACCGGGTTAAGGTATTGTTTAAAGTTAGAGCCAATAACCGTTTCTAAATTTCTTTGCAAAAGATCGGCTAAACGGCGATTACAATAGAGCAGTATGCCTTCAGATGTCAGCGTCGCTGCCCCCTCTTTCATTTGTTCCACAAAGAGTCGATAAGGTTCATCGGCACTCTGTAAGGTAAAAATCTGGTCGCCTTCGGGTCCTGATACGACTAATGCATCCACCTCACCCTGGCGAATTGCCTGCAATGTTTCTTCCGCGACAATCAGGCGATCGCGTAAGTATTGAAGTTCTTGTTCTAATTCCTCCCGTGTTTTTTCTGGCATCGATTTCAACGTAATTTATAGCTAATCATTTTTCGGCACAATATCTAGCCCCACCATAATTTTTTCTGTCTGGGACATATCGCCAATAATCCGTTGTAATGGCAGGGGCAGTGTTTTAATTAGGGTGGGTGTGGCAAAAATCTGTGCTTGCTTAACCAATTCCGGTTGTTGATAAATATCGATAACCTCCAAGGTGTATCGTTCGGGAATATGGTCTTCACAGATACGTTTGATTATTTCAATGGCACGGATCGATTTTAACGTTGTTCCAGAAATATACAAGTGGAGACAGTAATGGGTTGTGTTGCTTTGAATTAGGGCTTTTTCAAAGGCTTCTGTCGAATTTTTTATGTTTTTCTCTTCCATTATTTTATCCTATTGTTTTGATGAAGTCAATGAACACTATGCCATCTAAATTTGTTCTGTTTCTCGACGCAAATCGAGTCCTACCAAAACTTTTTCAGTATTGGATAAATCGCCAATAATTTGTTTGAGTGGCGGCGGCAGTTTCCGCACCAATGTCGGAATCGCCACAATCTTGTCTCCTTTAGCAAGTTGAGGATTTTCGAGTAGATCAATCACTTCGATATGATATTGACCATTCAGGTGTTCCTCACAAATTTTTTTTAAATTAGCAAATGCTTTAATTGATTTCGGGGTTTGCCCTGCTACATAGAGGCGCAATTGCCAAAATCCTGATGCCTGATTGCCAATTTCTTGTAGAGTTTCCATAATTAAAAACACTGGGTAGTTGATACTTGAGAGATTAAACACAGACGTCTACTCATTGCCTTGAATTAAATCAGCCTGACGAAGCTGCGCGATCGCGACTCGGTTTTGCTGTAGATTATCTTGGTGTGATTGCTCCTGTTGCATCATCTGTTCAATATCTTCCTCTTCCCGTTCTAGCTGTGCTTGTAAGGCGGTGATTTGGGATTGGATAATCGCTTTCTGGCGGGCAAAATCACGGCGCTTGCGCTCAAATTCCTGTTTTCGAGTCAAATTCACGGCTTTTTCTTTTTCCTCTTGAATCCTTCGCGCCGTACCCGTCAGCACCATCCCTTCTCCCAAATAGACATCGACTAACTCGACTCCCTGCTTGGTTAATTTCAATTCCCGCACCTGATTGGAGTGTTCCATCCCACGAGATTTGAGGATAAAAAATACACGATTGCGTTCGCCATTACTCTCCACAAAACGCACCTCCAACCACGTATCCATTAACGAGGAAACGCCGATCTCAGTCTGCTCAACAGGCATCCCCCCTTGGATTAAATTCGTCAAAAACACCGTAATTTGTTGGGACTTTAGCAGATCAATCAGACGGAAGAGAAAGGCTTTTGCCTGTAATAGAGTACCGCCCATAGTCAGATTACTCATCGGGTCAATAATCACAACCGTGGGCTGAAACTCTTGAATTAAACTGTGGATTTGTACCAGGTGCATTTCTAAGCCATAAGCCGTCGGACGTCTCGCCTGATACCGTAACAAGCCTTGGTTGACAAATTCCGGTAAATTAATGCCAACCGATTGCATATTGCGGATAATTTGCTGCGGGGCTTCTTCAAAGGCAAAATAGAGACAGCGTTCACCCCGCCGACAGGTGGCTTCAGCAAAATGTGCCGCCAACGTCGTTTTCCCCGTTCCCGCTGTACCTGTGATCAGAATACTGCTACCACGAAAATATCCCTCCCCTCCCAGCATAGTGTCGAGGCGTTCAATCCCACTCGATATCCGTTCGTGGGTTACGGTATGATCTAATCCCACGGATGTAATCGGCAATACAGTAATCCCGTCTGAATTAATCAGAAAGGGATAGTCATTTGTCCCGTGACTAGACCCCCGGTACTTGACAATTTGCAACTTACGGGTTGAAATATCTTCGTAGAGACGGTGATCGAGGCGAATCACGCAATCAGAAACATACTCTTCGATGCCATAACGAGTCAGAGAGTTCTCCCCTTTTTCCCCGGTGACAATTGCCGTAACCCCTTTCGTTTTCAACCAGCGAAATAACCGCCGCAACTCTGCCCGGACAATCGCGGTATTGGACAAGCCAGAAAACAGCACTTCAACAGTATCCAGGACAACTCGCTTGGCACCGATGGCATCAATGGCACTACCGAGGCGAATAAATAAAGCTTCTAAATCATAGTCCCCAGTTTCTTCAATCTCCTGCGGGTCAATATAAACATAATCAATCGAGAGTTTTTCTGTTGCCGTCAATTCGTCCAAATCCCAACCCAAAGACGCGACATTTTGGGTCAATTCTGCCGCCGTTTCTTCAAACGCCATGAACACACCCGATTCTGAGTAGTCCAGGATACCCCGTACTAGAAACTCTATCCCCATTAACGTCTTTCCACACCCGGCTGTTCCACAAATCAGAGTTGTTCGTCCTAACGGCAATCCGCCATCAGTAATTTCGTCTAATCCTTTGATCCCGGTTGGGCATTTGCGAAGTTGATTTTTGGCTAATGTGGTTTTTGACATGGATTGCCCTTCCTCAGAATTTGGTTAGTCGTGGACTGGTGAAAATGAGCCACCCTTATCCATTACCTCATCTTATCGGGAAAAAATGAGGAATTTATGACGATTGGAGGCAGGGGGATTTACGTCATTGTGGTTAAATCGGGCGCACGTCGGTCTTATGTGTCAACTACAGGCGAGAAAATCAATGCTGGTAAGGTTTTAAGCTGTGTCTATCTACTTCTCGACATTTCCCCCTCAACCATTAATCATGGAACTCCAGCAGTACATTAGTGCAATTGAAAAGATAGTAGTGAAACCCGCCCCTACAGACTCACACACCATACCCGAAAAACGTTGCCAAGAGTCAACATTTATATGCCCTGAAAAGTTCGGTTGGCGAATAGAATCACCTGTTCCCCACACTTACGCCAAGCGATCGCGAAAATATTTCTGGTACAATTGACACCGAGGCGTGCAATCATTACCAAAGAGTTTTACCAGTCCCATACTGTTTAATTTAAACGCCTGTTGCGAGGGTAAACGGACTGGCGTCGATGCCATTACTATGGCTTTCATCGCGTCCAATAATTCCGGATGGGTTTGCAAATTCCACAAATGGCGGCGCAAATGATCACTATAAATTCCTGCTTCCGTGGGCGCGGTTTGCTGGATGTCCTCTAATGTCATATCCTGACGGGCAATATGATAAAGTGCCAGTCTCACCAAATAAGGATGTCCACCAACTAAGGTAACCAGAGAATCTACCGTTTCAATCGACCATTCTAATCCATGGCGTCTGGCTAACTCCATCACCTGTTGTTGATTAAACTCTGGCAATTCAATCGGTAATCCTACATTAAAGGGCGATTTATTCATATCCAAGGGAACATATACTTCTGTAGAATGTACCACTACTAACCGAAATTTCTGCCAAATCTCGCGCCGTTTCGCCTCCTCATGCAATGCCCGTAATAACCCGAAAAAGTCATCAGCAATTTCCGGAGAGGCAAAGAGGCGATCCACTTCATCTAATCCTAATGTCAATGAGGTGGAAATATGGGGAAGTAAATACTGTTCAAAATAGGCTTTACAGCTTTGATTGCTGCCAATCATATCCGCTAACTGGGCATATTTTGCCAGTTGTTCGGGATCGAGTCGCCCCAAGGCTAAACTGACACTGGCACAAAACCATTCTAAGAATGTATGGGAATTTGCCAATATCCGCTGATTTGCCAGTTGTAAACTTAAGGCTACGGTTTGAGAACCCTGCTGTTCAGCATGACGCAGAATTCGCGCCATCAAAGAGGTTTTTCCCATTTGTCGGGGGGCTTTGATTCGGATTAATGCCCCCGGTCGAGTTATGGTTTCATAACAAACTGATTCAATGGGCGGGCGATTAATGTAAAAGGTAGAGTCAAGATCGACTTGCCCTTCGGGTAATTCTGGTGCAGCGACAGGGAGAGGCGCATGAAGTGATGTATTTTTCTGTGTTTGGGGAGTCAGTTTACTCCAAGAAATCGCCAATTGATGATCCGTTGGCAAAGCGGTACGCCCTTGGCTGAGAACCTGGAGAACTTCTGAGGCGAGAATCGTCGGATCATCATGACAACGCCAGTGCCAGGGTTGAGTGCCTTGGAGATAGCCGAGTAAATCAAAAGGTAAGGGGGTACTGATACCATTTCCATTCTGACAAACGTCCACTAAAATCGGCAAAATTGCGGGTTTTTGGGGCGTGATATGGTGTAACGTCTTAGCCAGCCGAACTTGTTCGAGTACCATTTCGCTAACGGCGGTGGTTTGGGATAATAGCAGCAGCAAGTAATCGGATAGCTTTAAGTAGTTATCCAGGGCAGTATTTTGCTGCGCCAAAAAAACGTCATGACCCGCTTGACAAATTGCCTGTTGTATTGTTTGTGTCAGATTAAAATGGGGCGGGTATCCACTCATCAGCACTTTTGCTCTGATTTCCCGTACCTCCAAAGCGGGAGATGGAGTCTCCAAATCAGCGATATCTCGCCATTCCTGCCCTAATGCGGCGCACAGTTCCACGAAATTGATATAATCCACGGGTTTGCCGTTGAGGAAGTTGCTCACGGTGGATTGGGAGATACTCAAGGCTTCAGCCAAAAGCTTCTGACTGGGAAAGCCATTCCGCAAGAGGGACGATTTAACGCGGGAAACAGAGTGAGAGTGAACTTGGAGCGATCGCGGCATTGTTTAAACCAGCTTGTGATCCTGCATTGATCATAAATGCCAATCCCCGTAAAAGTCGATAGGAGATACGGTTTGGGGATTTTGGGGAGGGATGCGATCGC
>CAKZMA010000003.1 GCA_937127375.1 uncultured Coleofasciculus sp.
GTTTTAGCTGTGCCATGCTTGAAATCTTACAATTTTTATAGTCGCACGTCAATCCTGGGACATCTTTAATCTGTCATCTAATTCATCATTGTAGTGGCGTGGCACACCTTATTTGATGAATTAGATTCGGCTTGTAGTAATGGAACTTTATCCCTATATTCTGTTGGGTTTCCTGTCGTCAACCCAACCTACAACCTATCCCACTGTAGGGGCGCATGGCGTGCGCCCATAAAATCGACAAATCTAATCCACAATTTTAGCTGTGCCACGCCGCCATCGTGCGTTAGGCGCATTGTCAGGTTAACTTGTATTGTCCCCCAACATCATTCTGCATTACCCCGTCAAGTTGAGAGATATATCGCTATGATCATGAATTTATGACATCTATGAAGCGTCGTCAGTTTATCCAATTTGCTACCTCGGCTTTAGCAACCATCGGTTTAAACCACCTGGATTTACAGCGTCAATCCTTACGCTATGGCAAAGTCTTAGCCCAAAGCACTCCCCGCAAACTCGCTCTGTTAGTGGGGATAAACAAGTATCCCACGAATAGCGATCGCTTTACTAGCCTCTCTGGATGCGTCAACGATGTCCGCTTACAGGAACAACTCCTGATTAATCGCTTCGGGTTTCAGCCGGAGGATATCAAGACGGTTACGGATACCGAGGCGACTCGCGATCGCATTTTAACCGCCTTTGAAACCCATTTAATTCAGCAAGCCAAACCCGGAGATGTGGTAGTGTTTCATTTTTCGGGACATGGTTCACAAGTCTTTGATCCCAATCCCATTGATCCGACTTATCCCCTGAATAGTTCATTTGTTCCTGCGGATGAACATTGGCAAGCCGAGGATGGTATCGTCAATGAAATTACCGGACATACCCTATTTTTACTCATGTTCGCCCTGAAGCAGAAAACCGACAACGTTACTGTGGTGCTGGATAGTTGTCATTCTGGGGGCGGAACCCGGGGAAATGTGAAAATCCGGGCGATTCCTGGGGGGATGGATTTTCGGATCAGTCCCGAAGAAGTCGAGTATCAACAACAATGGCTGAAACGGCTGAATCTATCCCGTGAGGACTTTATCAAATTGTATCAGCAAGGCGTCGCCACTGGCGCGGTGATTGCTTCAGCCCAACGGGAACAATTCGCGGCAGATTATCCCTTTCCCGGGTTTTATGCGGGAGCTTTTACCTATCTACTCACCCAAACATTATGGCAGAATAACCATGATGTGGAAAGTGCGATCGCGGGGATTGAAGGGGATATGCGATTCCTGTCTACCCAAATCCCCTTGGTAGAGGTTCCGCCGGATAGTCGCCATCAACGAGAACCGATTTATTTCACAGAACCCAAAACTCTCCCCGCCGAAGGTGTGGTGACAACGGTGGAAAATAATCGGGTACAAGTTTGGTTAGGGGGTATTTCCCAAGAGAGTTTAGAGGCGATTTCTGAGGGTTCTATTTTTACCCCCCCATTCCGCAGTCGCGGCGAAACGCCCAAAGTTGAATTAATCTCACGCAACGGGTTAATTGCTGAAGCCAAAGCCGAAGGAAATGTTCAACCGGGAGAATTATTACAGGAATTTGCCCGCACGATTCCCAGTGATTGGAAACTCCATATTGGACTTGATCCGTCGTTAAGTAAGGAGACAGAAACTGCCCAAACTGAACTGGAATCCCTAAAACGGATTCAACCGATTCTTCCCCAACCGGGAGAGTTTCCCTATCCGGTAGATGTGCATTATATTCTCAGTCGGATGACCGATGAGTATCAGCAGCAATTGTCATCAGACACACCAGAAAAAATGCCCCCTGTGGATAGTTTAGGCTTATTTTCTCCCGCCTTAGACGTGATTCCCGATTCCTTTGGCATACCCGGAGAAACGGTGACACAAGGAATTGAACGGTTACAGGGGAAACTGAAATCTCTGCTAGCGGCGCGAATTATGCGAATGACACTCAATGCTGAATCCTCGCGGCTAAATTTAGAGGTAACAATGGGTTTAGAAAATCGTCCCGAAATTATTGCCCAAGCCTTTACACCACGGGGGTGTCGTCAAGATGATAGTAAATGTCAACCGTTAGGGAGTCGCAGCGAATCTGGGCAACTTCTGAGTCATCAATTATCGGTGGGAGATGCGTTTCAGTTTCGAGTCACGAATCGGGAAGAGCAGGATTTACATTTGGGAATTATGCTGGTTGATCCAACGGCTGGAATTACCGTGTTGTTCCCCAATGAATTGCAGGAAAACGCACGGCAAGATCCGGATAATGCTACCCGGATTCAGCCGAATCAAACGCTGTCAATTCCGAATCCGAATAAAGATGAATTTGTCTTGGTAGCTGAAGAGGCTGGCTTGGGTGAAGTGTTAATTGTCGCCAGTGATCAACCCTTAACTAAAGCCTTGCTCAAACTGCGTAGTATTGCCAGAGGGAAAAAGGGGATGATTTCGACGCGGGGAGAGGACTCATTGGAGATAATTAATGATTTAGTTGATGATGTTAGTCGAGGCGCACAAGTGGGAGTAAGGCGGAGGATTCGTACCTCACAAATGGCAGCGCTTTCGATTACGTTTAACGTGGTTTAATGCCGTAGTGTCGTGGCACACCTTAATTGGTGGATTAGCATTGTAGGGGCGCACGGCGTGCGCCCAGTTTAAACGTCAAATCTATTCCACAATTTTAGCTGTGTCAGTCCAGTACAGTAGATCAAAGTCCCCCTTTTTAAGGGGGATTTAGGGGGATCGACAATGTACCGCATAGCAGAGCAAACTGCTGTAAGCGCCGTAACGCACCATGTTGCGGTTAAGATTTCACCCTACTTTTAGTTAATTCCATTCGCCTTGTAATGTAAACGCTGCCCAATAATAGGGCGATTTCCATTGAGTTTCCTGCTGCATTTGTAACTGAGTTTCCCGCAACGCTTGGGCAGGCTTTAACCC
>CAKZMA010000004.1 GCA_937127375.1 uncultured Coleofasciculus sp.
AACGCCACTCAACCCAGCCGCCGTATTCGCTAAGCGAATAAAAATGGCGGCACTGGAAACTGCCAAGACGCCAGCGACTAAAACCAGTCCTACCTGCCACGGTAACGGTTGCTTGGGCGTTTTCACGATTTTACGCTCTCTATCCAGTAATATCTTCCTCTGCTAAATTAACCATTATAGTGGGGGTATTTTAGCCGCATCATATTTAATTTTTTTACGTTTTCCCACTAAATGTGGTTGCTGAATCGACACTGTAGACGAGTTTACTTCGTAAACATTAACATCAAACTGAACCTTGATTGGTTGATTTACTAGTAGCTATCGCAGTTTGATAGATAGAAATCATTTGAGTAATCTTGGCGTCCCAGTCAAAGTGTTGAATAACGCGCTGGCGACCAGCTTTACCCATAGCACGGCGCAAGTCGGGTGATTTAGCCAAGGTTATCATTGCTTGGGCAAGCTCGTTAACAAATGTTTCTGGAGAGGTAGGGTTAATTAGTATTCCACAGGATTCATCAATATAATCAGCAGGTCCTCCCCAGTTAGTGGCAATTACTGGGATTTCTGTTGCCATTGCTTCTAGGACAACAGCACCACCGCATTCTCGCAAACTTGGCAGAACCAAAACATCTGACTCCTGTAATCGTTTGGCACACTCAGGCTGAGTCAACTTGCCGTAAAAGGAAACTGCATCTGTTAATCCTAAGCTTCTAACCTGTTGTTCTAAACAGTTTCTTTCCTTTCCACTGCCAACAATGTCTAAAAATGCTGGAGCTTGCTCTCTTACTTGCTGAAAGGCAAGTAACAACCACCTTACACCTTTCCAGTCTACTAAGCGACCAATAAAGATAAATTTGGTATAATTACGATTGCAGTTAGACTCACAATTAGGTTCCCACAGCGAAAGTTCTACACCGTTTTCTACCAACTCCATCACCATTCCTTGTATTTTGACAGGAAGGCAATTTTGGGTACGCTGATTGGCGACGATTAATATGTTCGCTTTTCGTTTACCGGGAAACCAAAAATTGAGTAAATCGGCAACAAAACGTCCTAAATTTATAGTATATTCAGCTTGTTTAGTTTGCATAAACTCAAATGAGGGAGGATAATTCATGCCACCATTCATTGGTCCAATAATTATAGGGACTCCTAAATTGAATAACAGGGATGGTTCTTTGGGAGAAACAGGATTAGGTTGATGAACAAGATTAATTTTATGATTTTGAATCAGGGTTTTCAAAAAATATTTAACTTGGTATTGAGTCACCATAAGTAAGATATACTTGAAGGAAAATTCATAAATTACGCTTGGTATTATTCGTTTTAATATCCGAATTGATCTGTGTAAAAATGTATCCTCTATAAAATGTATAGTTTCCATTTCACCGGGAAATAATGACTGAATTTCTTTTTTGTTTCTGCGATGAACCAATAACCAGGCTGGAATATTATACTTACGAAGTAAGCGAAAATAGTGGAGGGGTAGTGCGGCTTCACCACCCATCTTTAAAGAGGCGTTTTCGGAAACTATTGCAACTTTAATTTTTTCTGATGATTCTGATAATTGTGCCAAGCCCATAGCTCTATTATTTATTTTTTTAACAAGAGATGAACTATTGCATTTTACCACAAAAATGAAATAAGTCAAGTTTCTTCTACATAGGGGATTCATCTAACTTAGAGTAAAAAATGATACGATTTATCAAAAGTTTGGAAATAAACAGCGAGAAACAGGTCAAGGCTTTTCCAATTATGTCTATCACTACTCAATCCAATTGGTATGAAATTTATCGCAATAAACAAAAGATTTTCGATCTGTGGGCACCAAACTACGACCTGCTGTTTACCACAATCTTCTACCAAGCCGTTCACAAACGGTTGTTGGAGTACGTCGAACTCCCGGAAAATCCGAATGTGCTTGATCTCGGTTGCGGTACGGGTCGATTATTGCATCGCCTTGCCACCCAGTTCTCCACTCTCCAGGGTACAGGACTTGATTTATCCTCCCAAATGCTGCATCAAGCCCGACAGCGCAACCAGCATCGACCGCGACTTATTTTCAAACAGGGAAATGCTGAGTCTTTACCCTTTGCTGAGGGTCAATTTGATGCGGTGTTTAATACCATTAGTTTTCTGCATTATCCTCAACCTCAACAGGTATTCTCCGAGGTGAATCGAGTTCTGCGACAGGGGGGACGTTTTTATCTGGTTGACTACATCGGGCGAAAAAAAACAGTGTCCCTTTCTATTCCCTTATTTTCTAATAACCTTCGCTTCTATAGTCGAGAGCAACGCGAACAATTTGGTACAGTAGCAGGTATGGAATGCTTGGGGCATCATTTTCTTTTAGGACCTGTGATGCTAACGATTTATGAACGTATTGGTTGAGGAGGGTGAATACGGAACGTCGTCGCACATCCCCAGATGCTGGTGGAAGTTGAGGTGGACGCGGTTTGCCTAGCGTAGGAAGAATGGCTTGATTCTCATTTGCCCCGATTAAATGACCATCCACTCTCTGATTGGTTGCATAAGTCAGGGATTCAGCACAGGATATGAGAAAATTCAACAAGCAGTCGGATTGTCCGAGCGTAAACTT
>CAKZMA010000005.1 GCA_937127375.1 uncultured Coleofasciculus sp.
AGATGGGGAAGATGAGGAAGATGGGGAAGATGGGGAAGATATAGCAACCGCCAAGATGGTTAGGACACATCATTTATGTAGAGACGCGATGCAAGAAGCTTATCTAGCACAGTTCGGAAAGTCCTAATCGATGTGTCTACTGCTATAACGGATCAGATGAGAGGTTAAGAAAGCGGTAAGTTAGAGGTAAGCGCTCTATCCATACCTGTAAATCACTAATCATGCCTGTGAATCGAATTGTCCTGTTATGCGTGGTTGGAGGTGGACTGGCTATATTTGTGTTGTCAAATTTGTCAGCCCCCGCCTTGTCTATCGTATTTTTAGGAATGCAAACGGTTGCATTGCCTCTGACGGTATGGATAGGACTGGCGATCGCACTCGGCATACTTACCAGTTTAGTCTTACAATTGCTCAGTTTTCGACCCAGGAGGGTTCAGAGGTTTGATCGCACCGCCCAAGCATCGCCTCCAAATCGTTGGCGATCAGATGTTGAGTTTGAGCAGGAGGAACCTGAATCCGAGGAAACTGAACCAGAAATGCCACCTCCTCCACCCCCACCCCCACCACCACCACCAGAACCGCCGCCCTCTGCTTCCGGTTCGGATTGGGATCAAGCTGTTGCTCCAGAGTGGAACTTTGAAGGAGAATCGGCAACATCCATAGAGGACGAGTTTGACTGGGATGAGTTTGAAAGTCAGCCAGAGGAAGAGGTATTAGAGGAAGAGGAAACAGAGCGCGATCGCCAAGAGCGCAGTATCGGAAGCGATCGCAGTAGTTACGAACCACGTCAAGAACCCAGCCTTCGTTCTCAACCCGACTCGGTTTATTCCTACAGTTACCGGGAATCTAATACGTCTAAATCGAGAATTGGCAAATCTGAGGCAGTGTATGATGCTAACTATCGAGTAATTACCCCGCCCTACCGCCAACCCCCACCCCAAGCGGAACCGGAGGATGAGGATGAGAATGAAGGTGAAGACTGGGGATTTGAGTTTGATGAGCAAGACAGAGGTTCGTAGCTGAAACTCGATCAATGAGCTATTGATTATTACCCAGCCTGTAAATGGTCAACTTGGTAACAAATTTGGTCAACAAATCAATAAAAAATTAATCACATTGTAAATTTTTCAGCAAACTCTTGGTATGCTGCAAAGTATAATTAGTCTCAACAGTAGCAAGTTTCCAACACTATAAAACCAGGGAGAGCGCTCATGAGACGCCACACACTCGTTGTTTTAAGCATCACTACTGCGGTCTTTGGCTTAGTCCCCCTTGCCCAAGCTCAGTCCGACTCACCGTTTAGCGCTAATGACAATTCGGTTACGTTATCCGGTGAATCCCTACGGACTGTACAACGTCGCAGTCTATCCAACGATTACCGTTCTTTCTTCAATACCAACTCGTCCATTGCTCCAGATGCAGTCGGAGTGAATTCTGCAGATTCACGCTTTACCATTAGCGATCGCCTACGAATTGTCGTTGGAGATACTCTCAACTCTGGTGATCCCCTTGACCTATTTCCGGCTGTGGGAGAAGAGGGAGATGTTCAGCGACTCAAGCTACAAGTGCCGCTCAGGGAATAATTAGTCATAACTATTCTCAAATGACATCCGCAAAGTCGCGCAAAATTATTTGATAACTATTGCCGATGTCATAGCCGTAAAAAATAGAAGACAATTAAGAAGCAACTCCAACACAAACAACTAATCTGGGCTAGTACGGTGAGAAATGTTCCTGGTTTCTCAAGTCTACTAGCCTATTCTCTTGGGCAAAAGGTAAAGGGTAAAAGGGAATAAGTAGTCGGACAAAGGAAAGTTTACGGTTGAAATTAGGGGACTCTTAACAGGGAACAGTAATAATTTGAGGCTTCTTAACATTTCTTAGTACAGTAGACAGAATTTATGTCCAGGTACTTACAAGATTTAGTTTCTAAATGATACCCAATCCCATGACAGCGGTTTTCAAGTTTGTGAAGTACGTTATTTTATCATTTTTCATTATTCATGAGATATGCCAAATATTTTTAACCTTCCCTCTCAACTGCCCCATGAAGAACAATTTGAGGCATTAGTCTCTAGTGATAGTGTGTTAATTGAGCGAATTATCTCCACAGGGCAAACAACACCAACCGGAGAATGGTATGATCAGCAGCAGGATGAGTGGGTGATCCTGCTTCAGGGGGAAGCAATTCTTATCTATGATGATGGGTCTAAAAGTGAACTGAAAGCCGGGGATTACGTTTTAATTAATGCCCATCAAAAACACCGAGTTGAATGGACAAGCTCTCACCCACCCTGTATTTGGCTGGCTGTCCATGGTAATCTCAAATCTAATGGCAGAGACGATAAAATCTGAGTTAATTCAACACTGAAAACGGGTGTGTGAAGAACTAT
>CAKZMA010000006.1 GCA_937127375.1 uncultured Coleofasciculus sp.
AAGCATGACAGCTTCACTCTAGATGGGTCAATTCAACTCGATCACTTCAAGATTATAGCTCCCCCAAACCCCCTCATTGGTTAAATAACGAGCAATATAAATTCGCTAATCCCCTATCAAAACCATTTAAGCTCAAACGTTCAAAACATAAAGGGTCAGCTATGAACACAAAACAACGAATTCTGATCATCGGTGGTGTTGCTGGAGGCGCATCCTGTGCGGCGCGAACTCGCCGTCAGTCGGAGTCGGCTGAGATTATCATATTTGATCGCGGTTCCTTTGTCTCCTTTGCCAATTGCGGCTTGCCTTACTACGTGGGAGATGTAATTACCGACGAGAAAAAACTCCTGGTTGCCAATACAGAACTGTTCAAGCATCGCTTTAATATTGAGGTGCGTCTGGAGCATGAAGTTCTGGAAATCGACCGAGACGCCAGAGAAATCTCCGTCAAAGACTTGAACTCTGGACAAGTGTACCGAGAACGCTATGACGCCCTCGTCCTGGCACCAGGCGCTTCTCCCCTGCGTCCCCCCTTACCGGGAATTGACCTACCGGGGATTTTTGCCCTACGTACCATTCCGGATAGCCGTCGGATTCGGGAATGGATTGTGGAACGTCAGGTGAAGCAAGCGGTTATTGTCGGTGGCGGGTTTATTGGCTTGGAGATGGCAGAGAACTTAGTCAAGCGGGGAATTGCCGTGACGCTACTGGAAATGCTACCGCAAGTCATGCCTCCCCTTGATCCGGAAATGGTGACACCGGTTCACGATCGCTTAACGGCACATGGGGTACAGTTACGCTTAGGTGATGGGGTAACTGGGTTTGAGCAAACCAGTGAGGGTACTTTAGTTGTATCGACAAAATCCGGGGAAAAGCATCCAGCCGACTTAGTTATTTTAGGCATTGGCGTGCGTCCCGAAACTAAACTAGCTAAGGACGCCGGATTAGACATTGGCGATCGCGGTGGGATTCGAGTCAACGAACAGATGCGAACCAATGATGAACATATATGGGCGGTGGGTGACGCTGTAGAAGTGCGCGACTGGGTAACCGGAGAATGGATGTTAATCCCCTTAGCCGGTCCAGCGAATCGCCAAGGACGAGTGGCGGCGGATGCGATTTGCGGACGGGATACCAGGTTTCGCGGCGTCCAAGGAACCACCGTTTGCGGTGTCTTTGGCTTAATTGTAGCGGCGACGGGGGCGAGTGAGAAAACCCTGAAGCGGGTGGGGATGGCGTATGAGAAGGTGTATCTGCATCCAGGTCATCATGTGGGTTATTATCCAGGGGCAAAACCGATTGATATGAAGCTACTTTTTTCTCCCCAAGAGGGTCGTATCTTGGGTGCCCAAGCCGTTGGCGAAGAAGGGGTAGAAAAACGTATGGATGTGATTGCCATGGCGCTGCAAAATCGGGCAACGGTGTTTGATTTGGAGGAGGCGGAATTGTGTTATGCGCCTCAATTTGGTGCGGCGAAAGACCCGGTGAATTTAGCGGGAATGGTGGCGGTGAATGTGTTACGCGGTGATGCACCAATTATTCACTGGGATAAGCTAGCCGAAGATGAGACGCTGCTATTGGATGTTCGGGAAATTGGCGAATTTGAGGCGGGTCATGTTGAGGGGGCGTTGAATATTCCTTTGACACAATTACGCGATCGCGTTCATGAATTGCCCAAAGACCAGAAAATTGCCGTCTATTGCCAAGTCGGTCAACGGGCATATTATGCCACCCGTGCGTTGCGATTACAGGGGTTTGATGCCCACAATCTCACGGGTGGATTTAAAACCTACAAGGCGGTTCAGTAGGTTATT
>CAKZMA010000007.1 GCA_937127375.1 uncultured Coleofasciculus sp.
TACTCGGGGCTGAAGAGCATCGTGTGTTTGCTAGACCCTACCAAGTACCGGATGTCAAAACCTTGTTAGGACAGCAAGGAAAGGAATCAGACACTGAACCTCGGTTGCCGCGCCCGATTTTTTTGTTTGTGGGAAAACTCCTTCACCGGAAAGGACTACAGTTCCTGTTACAGGCTTGCTCTACTCTCAAGCAGCAGGGCTATCATAAATATACCTTGCTCATCGTGGGTGACGGAGAACAACGAGAAGAATTGGAAGCCTATAGCCAGAATCAAGGTTTAACTGATTGCTTGCAGTGGGCTGGTTGGGGAAACTATGATCAATTGGGCATTTACTTCCGTAAAGCTGATGTTTTTATCTTTCCCACTTTAGAGGATATCTGGGGTGTCGTTCTGCTAGAAGCTATGGCTTTTGGCAAAGCTATCTTGTGTTCCAAATGGGCAGGTTCTTCGGAACTAGTAGTTGAAAGGGAAAATGGTTATATTTTTGACCCCTATAATCCTGAAAAATTAGCCGAACTGATGCGCCATTTTATCGATAATCCAGACTTGATTGTCTCAATGGGTCAAAAATCGCAGCAGCTAATCGCCCAGCATAACCCCAAAGCTGCCGCAAAGTTTCTAGTAGAGGTAACGTCTTTCGCATTAAACGATTAAGGGGTCATCAAAAATGTACGATTTTACCAAGCTGAGTATGCAAAATATTTACAAAACAAATAAATCATTGCATCCAAAATAAACTTTCCCATTATTATTGACAGAACTACTGGTTAGTTGTTACTGAAAGATGAACCGTGATCGCACTGCCGTCCTCATGACCTGCTATAACCGCAAGACCAAGACACTAGCATGTCTGGCTGCGTTGTTTAATCAAATACTTCCTCCTAACATCACCTTTGATGTCTATTTAATCGATGATGGCAGTACCGATGGTACAGCCGAGGCAGTACAACAAACCTATCCTCAAGTCAAGATTCTCCCCGGTGATGGGAATCTCTATTGGAACCGAGGGATGCACAAAGCCTTTGCTGAGGCACTCAAACACAACTACGACAACTACCTCTGGCTCAACGATGATACCCTACTAGACCCAGAAGCTCTGAACACATTGCTGGCCACCTCTCACCACCTTAGCCAACAAGGTTATCAACGGGCAATTGTCACAGGCTCCATTCGCGATTCCCAGATGAATACCCTTGTCTACGGTGGTATGGTTCGAGCTAGTCAGTGGCGTCCCTTGAAGTTCCACTTGATAGAACCCGAAGCACAGGCAAAACTCTGCGATACGATAAAT
This sequence comes from uncultured Coleofasciculus sp., assembly GCA_937127375.1. Taxonomy (GTDB): domain Bacteria; phylum Cyanobacteriota; class Cyanobacteriia; order Cyanobacteriales; family Coleofasciculaceae; genus Coleofasciculus. The sequence continues at coordinate 1,294 of CAKZMA010000007.1, forward strand.
GGTAACTGTGTTCTTATTCCACGGGAAGTAGCTCAAGTCGTGGGTAATCTAGATCCAGCCTTTACCCACTATTTAGGAGACTTCGACTACGGTTTACGCGCACAGAAACAAGGGTGTACAGTTTGGGTTGCTCCCGGTTATGTCGGAACCTGTCCTTTGAATCGGCGCAAGGAAAGCCAGATTGAGGAGTCAGAACAGCTACCGAACCTCTTAAAGAAAATGGATCGACCCAAAGGCTTATCTATCCAAGAAGAAGTCCTTTACTCCTTTCAGGAGTGGCAGCACTTTGTTCAGCGGCATGGCGGCTTATTCTGGCCCCTTTATTGCGTGTTACCCTACAGGAGATTGCTTTGGAGTACAGCATTGGGTAAGTTATGGAAATAAAACTTGAAACTAATGTCAACTCGGTTACATCAATGGATAATCTTCGCATTGCTTGGTTGGTTCCTTCCGTGGAATTGGGGGCTTACTGGCAACCAGTTTTGGCGGAATTTATAAAGAAATTTAAAAACACAATCTTTTACACTGGGCAGGTTTGGCCAGAATTTGAGCCCCAAACTCCCGGTGCCAATATCATCCAAGTCGTAGGTAAGATGCGGCCTATCCAGATCAAGAAAACAACCACAGGCTATAATCGTAGTTTTATGTATTTATCTCCTGGCATTGTCGGTGATTTACTCCGGTTTAAGCCTGACATCGTTTTTGCCCAAGCCTTCTCCTTGTGGACGCTCTTGGCACTGCTTTTGAAACCTTGGGTTAAGTGGCGGTTTATCATTATCTACGATGGCAGTTCCCCCAATTCAGACTTTCAAGATTCAAAAATTCGTTCTTTTCTGAGGCGCATGATAGCTCGGTTTTCCGATGCCTTTGTCGCTAACAGCCATGGCGCCAAAGCTTATCTGATGCAAGCTTTGGGAGCCAAAGAAGATAGCATCTTTACCAGAACCTATCTGGTTCCAGATGCAAAAACGTTGGGACAACATCTGGAACGGACTGAACTCGCTGAATTACAACTCCAACGCCCAATATTTTTATATGTAGGACGAATTACTTCCAGAAAAGGAATTAAGTCGCTCTTAGAAGCCTGCTCCATTCTGCAAACAGAAGGATACCGTGATTATTCCTTGCTGATTATTGGCACAGGAGATCAACGTCAAGAACTTGAAGCGTTCGTCCAGGACAACCAATTAGAAGATATTGTCACTTGGGTAGGCTGGGTAGATTATGGACATTTAGGCAGTTATTTTCAGCAAACTGATGTGTTTATCTTTCCCACTTTTGAGGATCTTTGGGGCATGGTGGTGCTAGAAGCAATGGTTTTTGGCAAACCCATCCTTTGTTCTAAATGGGCAGGTGCTGCAGAAATGGTCGTTGAAGGAGAAAATGGTTATATTTTCGATCCTTATTCTCCTCCAGATTTAGCCGTTCTCATGTGCCGTTTCCTTGACCATCCTGACTTGATTACGCCAATGGGTCAGCGTTCCCAACAACTTATCGCGCAAACAACACCTCAAACGGCTGCTGAGTCCTTTACCGAAGTAGTTTCTTCTGTGATGGCTAATGGTCAGTCAGGGTGATTTGTAGCGATCAGGTAACCTTTATGAAAACAGCTACATCTGACACCGCGTACATTTAGACTGAAGTTCCCCCCTTCCAGATGTACTGCACCCCGGCTAAAGCCTTATACTGTAATGGTTTGAGCGCTCAAGCCCCCAAAAAACGTACCCATGTAGGGCGGCTAAAAAATCGCGGAAAGCCGCACGGTGAGGCAGTTT
>CAKZMA010000008.1 GCA_937127375.1 uncultured Coleofasciculus sp.
AGAACAAAGACGCTAATATATGTCCCAACCAGGCTGGCATGGGTAGGGCAAAGAATCCCAAACCAGGTGGATTTTTTCCCGCCTGATTCTTCACCAACACTTGGCATCCAATATGACGACACCAGCCGGGACGGGTTGGGGTTGCATATAAAACCAGAATCAGCTTTCCGCCATCCTTGAATGTGGAAACAATTCGCATGTGACAAGGCGGTTGAAAGTCATGTACGGCTTGCTCAACAGTGGAAGAAAGGGGTGTGATTTCAAAGGCGAATCCTTCCTGGGTAGACAGCTTCCTCAAGCGAGGCATATCGTAATATTTGGCATCTTTATATCGACTACCCATAATTCCATGATGAGATACTGGAACATGGGCAGGATCTGAGACATTTTCCATAAAAAAGTCCCAGCCATAGGAAAGGTCGCGAATATTCCAAAACAACTTGACCACCCTATCGGAATTTTCTTCAAGTTCGGGAACGATGCGCGGTGATCGTAATTGACTTTCCATCTGAGCTTGGGAACCTGATTCAGACCAAACCCACACTAAACCTTGACACTCTTGGGTGGGATAGGCAATGGCACAGGATTTGGGGTTAGAACAATGCTTTGCCTCAGTCTGCGGATCAAGAGACTGGGGGATACTGACACAGTTTCCCGAAGCATCAAAACGCCAAGCGTGATAGGCACACATCAGTGTACCATCTGACTCCACACGACCCTCAGAAAGGGGAGCGAGTCGATGGGGACAAGCATCCTCAAAGCAGCGCCATTGTCCAGAACCATCCCGCCACAAGACCAGATCTTTTCCAAGTAACTGTATAGGATGGGGGCGAGAGGGGTCGAGGAACTCAACAACAGCCATAGGATACCACTGCTTTGTCCATTGGAATTGTTCTGAGTCTTCCTCTAGAAGTGGGTTAATGGCGTCACGCTGATTCTCTGGTAGACGAGTTTGGGTCATCGCAGGTACTCCTGGGTGCGATCGGGCTTTATAAATTTTAATGTAAACCCTGAGTTGAGGTAGCTTCAGTTTAAATCGGGCGCAAGCCTTGCGCCCCTACAAGTCGCTACCTGTTGGATGCGAATGCGATCGCAGTTTTGTTACAAGGTAATTCACAAAGAATTTGCGAAAGTATCCATATTAGCGGTTATTAGCTTTTCGCGATCGCGGCTAACTTAATTGCTTTTATCGATTAAGATTTGAGGAAAAATTAAGATAAATAACTTGGCTATAAATCGAAAACCCTGTAGGGGCGACCCGCTTGCATTAATTAACAACTCCACTCCACTTAATTTACTCGGGTCGCCCTTTACGAGTTACACAGACAGATCCCCGACTTCTTAAAGAAGTCGGGGATCTTGCTTGAGGCTGTACCTCATCAACCAGCAAATCTGCTGTATGTCAGCAAAAACTGTCAAAAAAGTAGAGGCACGGCAATGCCGTACCCCTACCTAAACATTGAAGCCAGAAGCGCTAACGCATCGGTGGCTGAACCTCTAACCCCACGCGATCGCGTCCGCCAATTTCTGGGGCTACCATCGATACTATGGGCGGATTTCCTGCCGCCAATGTCGGTACCGAACCGCGCAACCGGGCGGTTAACTGCTGTGTTGTTGAGTCATACATCTGCGTGACTAGCTTGGGATACAAGCCAATACCAATAATCGGCACCAGCAAACATGCAATAATAAACACCTCACGCGGTTCCGCATCCTGTAAAACCTCGTGTTCCACCAGTTCCTTATTTTCAGAACCATAGAAGATTTCCCGCAGATTGGACAGCAGATAAATCGGCGTCAGAATCACCCCAACGGCTGCCAAAAAGACGACAATCACCTTAAAGGTGGAATTGTAGGCATCCGAAGTGGCAAATCCGACAAACACCATTAACTCTGCCACAAACCCACTCATCCCCGGTAATGCCAGAGACGCCATAGAACAAGTCGTCCACATGGCAAAAATCTTCCGCATCTTTTGACCGACACCCCCCATTTCATCCAACATCAGGGTATGGGTTCGGTCATAAGTTGCCCCAACTAAGAAGAACAGACTGGCACCAATTAAGCCGTGGGACACCATTTGCAAAACCGCCCCACTCAAACCCAAGTCGGTAAATGAGCCAATCCCGATTAAAACAAAGCCCATGTGGGAAATCGAGGAATAGGCAATCTTGCGCTTCAGATTCCTTTGGGCAAAAGAGGTTAATGCCGCATACACGATATTCACCACCCCCAAAATCACCAACACCGGGGCAAAATAGGCATGGGCATCGGGTAACATCCCGGCATTCATGCGAATTAGGGCATATCCGCCCATCTTCAGCAGAATCCCCGCCAGCAACATGTGGACTGGGGCGGTGGCTTCGCCGTGGGCATCGGGTAACCAGGTATGTAAGGGGAAAATCGGTAACTTCACCCCGTAGGAAATCAGAAACGCCGCATACAGCAACAGTTCCAGATTTAGGGCATAATCCTTTAAAGCGAGCGATCGCATATCAAAGGTGACAGTATCCCCATAGAATGCCATCGCCAACGCCGCGATCAAAATAAACAGCGAACCCCCTGCCGTATACAGAATAAACTTCGTCGCCGCATACAGCCGCTTCTTACCACCCCAAATCGAAAGCAGCAAATAAACCGGAATTAACTCCAGTTCCCACGCCAGGAAAAACAACAGCATATCCTGAACGGCAAATACGGCAATTTGACCGCCGTACATTGCCAGCATCAGGAAGTAAAACAGCTTCGGCTTTAGGGTTACGGGCCAAGCCGCCAGGATTGCCAACGTCGTCATAAACCCCGTCAGCAGTACCAACGGCATCGATAAGCCATCCACCCCCACCGACCAATTCAAGTCCAGCGTGGGTACCCAAGCATATTTTTCAACCAGTTGCAGTCCTGGATTGGCAAAGTCATAGTTGATGACAAAGGCACAAACGATCAAGGTAAAATCAATTAGCCCAACAATCAGGGCATACCAGCGTTCCCATACGCCATTCTTATCCGGCAATAAGGGAATACCCAGAGAAGCGACGATGGGAAACAGAATAATTACGGTTAACCAAGGAAAATCAGTCATTAGTTCATGGTTCATAGTTCATGGTTCATGGTTCATAGTTCATGGTTCATGGTTCATGGTTAGAACTCACGCACCAGGTTCCCTCGAACAAAGTGAAGGGTCTAGTCTGGGCGGGTTTAGTCACATCTAAGGTGAGGTAAGAAACGATAGTATAGTAGTCAAACCCGCCCCTACCAAATTATCAAGACAACCCAGAAACAATCACAAAACCGAGAACTGCCCCAAAAACAATTAGCGCATAGAATTGGGCGCGACCGTTTTCGAGATATTTCAGTCCTTCACCACTAATCAGGGCAACTAAACCGGTTAAATTAACCGCACCATCCACCACACGGTAGTCTACTTCCATCACTTGGCGGGCTAGGCGGCGACTTCCCTGGACGAACAGCCGATTATAGATATCATCGAAATACCACTTGTTGAGGGAAAACTTGTAAAGCGATGTAAAGTTTTTCGCGATCGCACTTGGATCAATTTGACGCATCCGGTACATCAACGATGCCACGGTAATGCCAATCAGGGCAATCCCCACCGAGGACCCCGCCATCACCAGAAACTCACTCCAGTTAAACGCCGCTTCATGACTCACTACTTCCGCCACAGTTTCTCCGGGGGCGTGGATGAATTCCTCAAAGTAGTTGTCAAAGGGCATCCCTACCAAACCAACCAACGTTGAGGGAACAGCCAGTAGCAGTAAGGGTAAGGTCATAGTTAAGGGTGATTCATGGGGAGACTCACTATGCCCATGGTCATGATCATGATCCTCAGCCTCTAATTCCCGCCTATCCATGGCACCGGGTCCAAATGCGGGTGCAGGTTCAGCCACAGCCCCTTTAATTTGTTCCTTAATACTGGTGATATTCCCCCGGAAATCGCCCTCAAAGGTCATGAAATACATGCGGAACATATAGAAAGCAGTCAGTCCAGCCGTTAGCCAACCGACAACCCACAATCCTGGAGACGCGGCAAAGGCATTGCCTAAGATTTCATCCTTTGACCAGAACCCAGCAAAAGGAGGAATCCCACAAATTGCCAGGGTGCCAATTAAAAAGGTTAGCGAGGTAATCGGCATATACTTCCGTAATCCCCCCATCAACCGCATATCCTGGGCTAAATCCGGATCATGACCGACCACGGCTTCCATGCCATGAATCACGGAACCGGAACAGAGGAAGAGCATGGCTTTAAAATAAGCGTGGGTCATCAGGTGGAATAGTCCCGCACTGTATGCCCCAATCCCCATTGCCATGACCATGTAGCCCAACTGGGAAATCGTGGAATAGGCAAGACCCTTTTTGATATCATTTTGGGTCAGGGCGATGGTTGCCCCTAAAAAGGCGGTAAATCCTCCCGTCCAGGCAATGACTGTCATCGCTAGGGGGATATTTTCAAACACGGGATACATCCGGGCGATTAGAAATACCCCAGCCGCCACCATTGTCGCGGCGTGAATCAATGCCGAAATTGGCGTAGGACCTTCCATCGCGTCAGGAAGCCAAACGTGCAAGGGAAATTGAGCAGATTTGGCAACGGGTCCTAAAAAGACTAATACGGCAAACAGGGCGGCGAGTCCGCTGCTAATATAACCGGATTCGACAAAAGCCTCTAAGTGGGCGCCCATGACATCAAACTCGAAGCTACCCGTTGCCCAGTACAGCCCCAGGATACCCAAAAGGAGACCAAAGTCCCCCACCCGGTTAACCACAAAGGCTTTTTGACAAGCATCAGCGGCAGCTTTGCGATCGTACCAGAATCCGATGAGTAGGTACGAACACATGCCCACCAGTTCCCAGAAAATATAAACCTGTATCAGGTTGGGACTAATCACCAGACCCAACATTGAGGAACTAAACAGGCTCAAATAGGCATAGAAGCGCACATAACCGGAGTCGTGTGCCATGTAGCCGTCGGTATACACCATGACCAGAAAGGCGACGGTCGTAACGACTACTAGCATCAACGCCGTTAAGTTGTCGATGGTGTACCCCATCATCAGATGAAAATTCCCCGCTGCCACCCATTCCAGGGTACGGGTAAACGGTTCATGTCCGTGAAATTGACTCCAGAAGATGGCAAACGACAGCACCATCGCCGCCCCCAGCAGGGAGACGACGAACACGGAGGATAACTGTCGTAGCTGATTCGTGGTTTTGTTGAATGAGATAAGCCCTAAGCCGACTAGCATTGCCCCTGCCAAGGGCAAGACCGGGATCAACCAGGCATATTGATAAAGCGGTTCCATGGAAGACAGCTTACTTTAGATTTCTTTACTATTTTGACAAACCGTTAACAACTGTGACATATACCTATACAAAAAGAAAGTTGGCTCACATCGAGCCAACCTCAAGTAGAAATACTTATTTTATAAGAAAACTCCTGGGTTGATTAATTTTGCTGATAGTGATACCTCAAAAAAACGAATAGTTCAGTGCATCGTGGCTTCAAATACTTATTCGTTAACAATAAGCCAAAAAGCAGATACCGTAAACCTTACAGCCGTCTGCCCTCTGCCTTTATATACTAGGCGGCTGATTGAGTGGCACTCTCTAAGGCGGTATGAGTTAAACCTCCGCCAATAGAGGCTGAAAACTGCGATTGATTGTTCCCGATCAGATTTTGAATCGCCAAGCGCAAGTCATCTCGTCCTTGAAAGCCTTCTAATCGCTCCACTAACTGACCGTTTTCAAATAAGAGCAAGGTGGGTAAAGATTTGAGTTGATAGGTACTGGCAAGCCTGAGACTATTATCCGCATTCACCCGCACCACTTCAATCCGATCGCTCCATTCCTGCTGTACGTCCTCCAAGATTGGCTGGATTAGGCGACACAGCCCACACCAAGGTGCCCAAAAATCAACCAGAACCATCTTGGAGTTTTCTAAAACGTATTGCTTAAACGTCTGCTCGTTCACCGACAACACCATGATCCCTCGAATTCTATTGAATTTTTACTCGCTTCCTTGGGATCATGCTACATCGAATTGGGATTATTTGAACAACAAATCCGCTAATTTTACCAATTTATTTGGGCAGTTGCTCGCATAAGTAGGGGATGCGCCCACCACAACAAGCCGACAAAGCCAATTACCCCAAGATAGGCGGGACGGATAAATTCTTCCCATTTCAGGGTTTGGCGTCCCTGAATTAGCGCTAGGAAAGGAAAAACCGAGGTACGCTCTTTGACAGACTCAAAGGCGTCGCCATAGCGATTGGAAAGCCGTTGATCCCCATGCCAAACGCCAAAACAATGGTGCAAAATTAATCCTACCGAGGTGAGTAGAGTGAAGCTAGTGCCAATCCAGAGGGTGTGAGCAATACACCAGATCACCTGTCCCACCATTTGCGGATGTCGGGTAATCCGAATGATTCCGGTTTCGTAGAGATGAACTTGGGGTTTCTGGATGGCGGCGATTTCTAACAGATTGAATGTGGCGGGGTAGAGAAACAAAAAAGAAACCGCTGAAAGCCACCAGACTAAGGGTTTGATCCCCGGAATTCCCTGCACCCGCCACAATTGAATCCCATCATAGCGGTGGTTGAAAAAGTAAATAATTAATACAACAGCAAGAGATAGGCTAACCAGAGCAAATAAAATTCGATAGAACCTCGCGCCAATCCGTTGTTCAGCCCAAGGTCGCAGTGCAGCTAGACCACTATGCGCGATCGCAAATCCCAAAAGTAGTCCAGCCATTACCCAATGACTGAATGTCACGTTAGTCCAGACCCCCATATATCCTGATGTTGATTCGTTGCCCAATTCATCCTAGCAAGAATACTCAAGGACTTGATCCCGTGTTGTGTTACTGTCGATTTCAGGCACAGGTTTACACGTTCGTTGTTGGCAATTCCTACTATCGTTGAGGTTAAATCCCATCTTCAACCCCCCTGGGATTGCCTGTTATTGCTCCTTTTTTGATGGTTTAGCTCCTATGTCTGACCTTCCTTTCACTCTCGATCAACTCCGGATTCTCAAAGCAATCGCTTCTGAGGGGAGTTTTAAACGTGCGGCGGATAGTTTGTACGTTTCCCAACCGGCTGTGAGTTTACAAGTGCAAAACTTGGAACGACAGCTTGATGTCCCCTTATTTGACCGAGGCGGGCGTCGCGCTCAATTGACAGAAGCCGGACACTTACTCCTAAGCTACGGTGAAAAAATTCTCACCCTTTGTCAGGAAACCTGTCGGGCGATTGAGGATTTACAGAATCTCCAGGGTGGGACGCTGATTGTGGGCGCCTCTCAAACCACGGGAACCTATCTCTTACCTCGAATGATTGGCTTGTTTCGACAGCAGTATCCGGATGTGTCGGTACAATTACAAGTCCACTCAACGCGCCGTACTTCTTGGTCTGTGTCCAATGGACAGGTTGATTTAGCCATCATTGGCGGTGAAGTCCCCACGGAACTTCAAGAAACGTTACATATTATGCCCTACTCGGAAGACGAGTTGGCGTTCATTTTACCCGCCTTCCACCCCCTGGCAAAGGTGGGAACCGTGCATAAGGAGGATTTGTATAAGTTACAATTTATTGCACTCGACTCCCAATCCACGATTCGTAAGGTAATCGACCAGGTTCTCACGCGCTGTGATATTGATACCCGACGCCTGAAGATTGAGATGGAACTCAACTCAATTGAGGCAATTAAAAACGCCGTGCAATCGGGATTGGGTGCAGCGTTTGTATCTATTTCAGCCATCGAAAAAGAATTGCAAATGGGTGTCTTACACCGAGCAACAATAGAAGGCGTCGTGGTGAAGCGAACGCTGTCTTTAATCGTCAATCCCCATCGCTACCGTTCCAAAGCCGCCGAAGCCTTCAGCCGGGAAATTTTGCCCCAGTTTGCGCCTCCAGGATGGGAAGAAAAACCACCGTCCTCGCCGCCAATAACTGCTCCTAAATTGAATTCGGCATCGTCTCAACCTGCATCGTCTCAACCGACAGGTTAAGGAAGATTGCTCGAAAGGTTTTCGGTTGAAATTGCCTGAGTGTATAGGTGTGAGAGTGTAGGAGCAAGATTAAGCTACCTGTAGGGGTACGATATGTCGTGCCTCTACTCGGGAATGAATTGTCTGTGGGGTATTCCGGAGGCTTGGATTAAAACAAATCCCGCAGGGGGTGGCGTTTTATGCTACCCTGCTAGAGCAGAAATCAAAAAAGCACTAACGAGAGCGATCGCCAATGTGCCAGAATTATTGTCTGTCATAAGCCGCCCTGTCCAATCACCCCGTATTATATAGGATTACCGTGTACTCTATAAAATCGCCAACATGGAGCTTGATATTCAGTCGGGATAATCACTTAAAGTTGAGAGAAAAACACACATTTTTAGCTAGAAGCGGTAGTCTATCTAGGAAAAGGTGAGAGGAGTAAGGTTGTGGAAGTTGTCAAAGAGTACGTTCAGCGGTGGTACGAAAGTGGATTAGCGCCCGACGAATATGTTTGCCATCAAAAGCAGGGGAATTTAGTCGAGATAGAATCAGTCGCCACAGGACAGCGTCAGACGGTTCTCACGTTCTGTACGAATGATGTCTTGGGTCTGGTTCAGAACGAGGCGGTTCGCCAAGCAGCGGTTGATGCTATTTTTCAATACGGTACGTCTAACAGTTCAACCTCAGTCCTGAGTGGTCGCATCGATTTGCATCGGCAGCTCGAGCAAGAGATTTCGGAGTTTAAGCACCTACCCCATACCCAACTCTTTTTGAATGCGTGGATGGCAATGCAAGCCCTAATGGATGCGTTCTGCCATTTGGCTATTCCCGTTCCTGGCTTTCAGCATACCCGTGAGACATTAATTTTGACTGATGTCCTCAACCATGGCTGTATTCTCTCAGCCGTCGTCAACGCGGGAACTCGTTCTGGAAAGTTATTTGGTCATAGTCCGCGTGTGCGGGTGAGAGCCTATCGCCACTGTGATGTAGAGGACTTATCGCGGAAACTGCGTCGCTATGCTCGTCCCCAAGATCGAATTATGGTGATTTCTGATGCAGTGTTCTCAATGGATGGGGATATTGCCCCCCTCCCCGATATGATCGAGGTGCTGCGACATTACGAAGGCAGTGTCTTGGTGATGGATGAAGCTCATGCCAGTGGGGCGATTGGGGCGACAGGAGGCGGCATCTACGAGCATTTTGGCATCCTACCCCAATACACCATGGAGCAAGGTGTTGTGCCGCTGATTATGACCACGTTCTCCAAGTTTGCCGCATCAGCCGGGGCGGCAATTAGCAGTCCTCTGGCAGAATTGATTCCCTTATTAAATGTTTCTCCCACGTCTATCGGCACCGTTTCCTTGTCGCCACCTCTAGCAGCCGCCGCCTTGGAGAGCATTCGTCAGGTGCGCCGTCATCCCGACATGGTGAAAAAGCTTCAGGCAAATACTCGCTACTTGCGATCGCGCTTAGTCGAAGCCGGATTTGATGCCATTGGTGAAACGAACGTTATCCCGGTTATTTTACCCTCAGAAATTAATCCGAAATTGTTTGGTCAGTACATGTTAGAGAATCATGGCATTTGGGTATCACCCATTTGGTTTATTGCCAAACCCCGTATCCGAATGACGGCAAATGCTCTGCATACTAAGGAGGAAATGGATAAATTAGTCGCCGCCATGGTAGCAACACGAGATTTTTTATATAAACCCATGATCAGCGCCTAACT
>CAKZMA010000009.1 GCA_937127375.1 uncultured Coleofasciculus sp.
GGAAGAAAAATTGCAGCAAGCCTTGGCAAGGCGAGCAAGACGGCGGTATAAGTAGTTTTGAAAACATTTTTATCAGGATTCCCGCTTGGCTGACAATTTTTGTTAGATGAGAAAAGTCCTATCCTAATTAAGTCAGGGCGCACGTCTGTGCGCCCCTACGATTCCGGGCTGCTGTTGACTGGTGAAAACTGAGGATTTTGAACAACCCAATGTTTAAGCACGCACCCTTTAATCTGTTGCCACCATGACATCTGTCGCTTTAACAACAGCATACGCTTCCTTACCCTCGGCGAGACCAAGTCGTTCCGCAGAAGACTTGGTGATAATTGCCGTCATTTCCACCCCAGGAGCAACTTCTAGGGTCACTTCACTGTTCACAGAGCCAGGTACAACCTTTTTTACTATTCCTTTAAAGGTATTGCGAGCGCTAATTTCCATAGTTCAATCCCTGCTTTAGTCATTGGTTCACCAGCTAATAATACCAAAAATCACTGAATTTTCTGATTTTGCTGAATATTTTGATGAAAACAGTAAATTGTATTATTTTACTCACTTTTACCCTCGCAGAACTGATATAGCCTAGTCAGAAGACCGAAGGCAAAAATGCGACATAGGTAATGGTTTTTATCTCACAGCAGTTTATCGAACAGTTAATCCAAGAAGACGTTCCCTATTTTGATTTAACCACCCAGGTGTTAGGGATTGGCGATCGCATGGGGACAATCCGCTTTACCACTCGCGCCAAAACCGTTCTAGCCTGCACCGAAGAAGCCGCCAGTATCTTACGCCAAACTGGGGCAGAGGTGACAACAATCTTGGCAACAGGTGAAATCTTGGATGCAGGTGTTACCTTTCTCAGTGCAACCGGAAACGCCGCCGCCTTACATCTTGCCTGGAAACCTGCCCAGAATTTACTGGAATATGCCTGTGGAGTCGCCACCAAAACCTACAATCTAGTGCAAATAGCACAAGCGGCGAATCAAAATGTAATGCTTTATACCACTCGCAAAGTCATCCCAGGAACCAAACCCATCGCCGTGAAAGCCATCTTAGCGGGTGGGGCATATCCTCATCGACTAGGAGTCTCAGAAACCGTTTTAATCTTCCAACAGCATCTCAACTTCCTGGGCGGAATTGACTCCCTCATTCAGCAACTACCCGTAATTAAGCGCCAGGTTAAGGAAAAGAAAGTCATTGTTGAAGTTAAAGATATGGCTACCGCCTTTAACCTAGCCGCTTCAGGAATCGATGGGATTCAATTTGACAAAGTAAACGCCGAGACATTAGCGGAGGCAATTCCCCAGATTAAGTCCATGAATCCAACGCTGATTACTCTGGCGGCTGGCGGGATTAATGACGCTAATATTGCCAATTATGCGGCAACTGGCGTAGATGGATTAGTCTTAACCGCTCCCTATTATGCCCAGCCTGCTGATATCCAGGTAGAAATGGTTTGTAGGGGCGGGTTTAGGGACTTGCTTTGATTTATTGATGATAATGTTTCTACAAAACCCGCCCAGACCTGCTCCTATCAACACCTTCTGTCAGTCATTAGCTGAGGCAACAGGGAAATGAAAAAACGACGTGTTTTCTCAATGGCATGGATGGTTGCGACATTCCTAATCGTTGTGGGTTGTTCTCAAGGGACACCTCCGAACCCTTCCGCCACGTCACCCGAATCGGTAGAAATTACGGTATCAGCAGCAGCTAGTCTACAGGATGCTATGAAAGCGATCGCGCCGTTGTATACTCAAGAACAAGCTAACGTTATCATTACCTATAACTTTGGGTCTTCCGGTTCTTTGCAACAGCAAATCGAACAGGGAGCGCCTGTAGATGTTTTTCTGTCCGCCGCGCCAAAACAGATGAACGCTTTGCAAGAAAAAGACTTACTGCTAACGGATACACGCAAAGACTTATTGAAAAACTCAATTGTTCTAGTCACGCCAAAGGACAAAACCGATATTTCTAATTTCAAAGGATTAACGACTGATAAAGTGAGCAAAGTGGCAATTGGCGATCCCGAAAGTGTACCCGCTGGACAATATGGGAAAGAAGTCCTAACTTCACTAAATTTATATAAACCCATCCAAGATAAACTGGTTTTCGCCAAAGATGTGCGCCAAGTCCTCTCTTATGTAGAAACCGGAAACGTTGAGGCAGGATTAGTCTATGCCACGGATGCTAACGTATCAGATAATGTCAAAGTTGTCGCCACGGCATCAGAAACGTCTCACGCACCAATTATTTATCCAGTTGCGGTATTAAAAGAGAGTAAATATCCGGATTCAGCGAAAGCATTTGTGCAGTTTCTCTCTACTGAACCCGCTAAAGCTGTGTTTGAAGAGTATGGTTTTAGCTTGGCTAGCGATCAACAATTGAAAGGATTAAAATACCTATCAAACTGAGCAATGGTGCGTTACGTTTCACTAACGCACCCTACTATTGTAAATGTCCTTCCCCAACCGCCAACTCCCTCTGCGTACCTCTGCGCTTACCTCTGCTACCTGGAGCGTTAAAAAAATAATTCTACCGTTTAATCGAGGCGAGTTTATAGGTTAGGTTTATAGGCTAAGGTTCCCTACTACGAACCTAATATATAAAAAAGATAGTTAAACTACAGAAAACCCTAGGAAAAGCTGAGATATTATCAATCGAACTATCCCCCAACCTTCTCGCCATAATTCGATTACTGGACGAATAGAATGCCATATTCAGATTTATCTCCGCTGTGGATTTCTTTAAAAACCGCATTTGTCGCTACAATCTTCGCTTTCTTAGTGGGAATCATCGCCGCCCGATGGATGTATGGCTATCGCGGTAAAGCCAAAGGATTAATTGATGGTTTTTTTACTCTCCCCCTGGTACTACCACCAACAGTTATCGGTTTTCTCCTACTGCTGCTTTTGGGTAGAAATAGTCCTGTGGGACAATTGTTAAAGCACCTGGGAATTACTATAATATTTTCCTGGTCAGCAACGGTAATCGCGGCTACAGTTGTGGCGTTTCCTTTAATGTATAAAACGGTATTGAGTGCCTTTGAACAAATTGACAAGGATTTGATTCATTGCGCTCGGACATTAGGGGCATCAGAATGGCGAATTTTTTGGCAGATTCTATTACCGTTGGCATTACCTGGTGTGGTTTCGGGAACGATTTTAGCGTTTGCCAGGGCTTTAGGAGAATTTGGTGCCACATTAATGTTAGCAGGTAGTATTCCCGGCAAAACTCAAACCATGCCGATCGCGATCTTCTTTGCCGCAGAAGCAGGTAAGATGGGAGAGGCATTAAACTGGGTGCTGCTGATGGTGGCGATCGCACTCTTGGTAATCGCCGAAATCAACTACTGGTCAGGAACACAGCACTCCGCCAAATGGCACGCGATCGCGCATTGGTTCTCTTGGCTTCCCCCTTTTGAAGGGGGACAGGAGGGGGATCTAAAAAGGGGGACAAGAGGGAGATATAAAAGGACGGACTACAGAGGGATCGGATATGGCAATAAAGGACTTTTTGTTAACCTAAAAAAGCAATTACCTGGATTTACCTTAGACGCCCAATTAGAAGCCAATGGACAACCTTTAGGACTCTTAGGCACATCCGGTTCCGGTAAAAGTATGACACTGCGCTGCATTGCGGGATTGGACTCACCCAACCAGGGACGCATTGTTCTCAATGGACGAGTTTTGTTTGATTCAAAACGTGGGATTAATATTCCCAGTCGCCAACGCCGGATTGGTTTTGTGTTTCAAAATTATGCCCTGTTTCCCCATTTAACCATTGTCCAAAATATTGGCTTTGGGCTACAAAATTTACCTAAATTGGAACGCAGACAGCGCATTTCCCAATATATGGAGATGATGCAGTTACAAGGCTTAGAAAACCGCTACCCTGAGCAAATTTCCGGCGGACAGCAACAGCGAGTGGCTTTAGCGAGGGCGTTAGTGATTCATCCAGAAGCCCTACTCTTAGATGAACCCCTTTCCGCCTTGGATACCTATTTACGCAGTCGAATTGAAAAGCTACTCAGTGAAACGCTTGCTACCTATGAAGGTGTCACCCTATTTGTGACTCATAAGTTAGAAGAAGCGTATCGAATTTGCCAGGATTTGCTGATTCTTTCCCAGGGAAAAGTGATTGCTAATGATACCAAAGAGACTATTTTTGAACGTCCTCCTAGCTTTGAAGTCGCCCAGGTTACTGAATGTAAAAACTTTTCCACCGCCCGGATGATTGAACCCCAAACAATTGAGGCGCTAGACTGGGGCTGTACGCTTCAGGTGGTTGAACCAATTCCTAACAAATTAACGTATGTGGGAATTCGCGCCCACCACTTCACCTTTCCCCAGCATCCCGATGGAGAGAATACTTTTCCCTGCTGGCTGGTGATGACCAGTGAGACGCAACACCGGACAACACTATATATTAGACTGCATCAGCCTCCGGCTTACGCCCAAGACTACCACCTACAAGTTGAGGTTTACAAGGAAAAATGGGCGAATCTCAAAGACCGCCCCTTTCCCTGGTACGTCCGTTTAGACCCGTTGCGACTGATTTTGATGGAACAATAACTGACTATTATGTCCGGCAACCTTGACAAAAACCGGGATCTACAGACCTGTCAGCCAATGTATTCTTTTGTATAAGAAAAGGTTAAAAGTGGGTTAAAATAACAGAACGTCCCTAATGTTTAGGGAAGGTAAAGCAGATACTATTTGGCTAATGCTCAAGGTAGGAACCTTAATTCGGGTTATCCGCCCTGAATATGCTGCGGGTATTCAGGGGATTATTCAAGGTCGTGAAGAGTCAGGACGTTGGATAGTCCGCTTAGAACAAAATTTAATGAATCCGAATGACGTTCCTCTGATGTTGTCTCTGGACGAATCTGACTTTGAACTGATTCAGCCTGAGTAGTGGTTCGGTTATTTTTTGAGACGCTTGTTTGCATTACTCTGGCTTAATGTAATTGATTGTAAACAACTTTAAGTTTATAGCAATAAATTGCAATATTTCTCAGATAAAAATAGTTTCAAAAAGATAGTTTAAATACAAAAAACCACAAGAGAGGCTGAGATACTATTCATCAGTTGAGGTATCTCATCCTATTTCTTTGGCAGAATAGTCACGCCTCCTAACCTTCCCTTAGTCAGGTGAGGTGGTGGGTGGGATAGATCAAGTGTAATGTCTAACGAATTGGTATTACCCAGGTTTCTAAGAGAGGTTAGCAACGATGTCTCAAGACAATGTGATCAATTTACTCGAAGCAGGCGGAAAAGATAAAAAATTGCGAGCTAAATACGACGCCCTCAAAACCAAGGAAGAGTTTGTGGAACTGGCGGCTACTGATGGTTACGAGTTTACCGTCGCTGACTTGGATGCTGTTTTGAAAGAAGCCGGAGACTCGTGGGAAGAGTCAGGCTTTCCACCTCGACGCTTGATTTGGTGGTAGGTTGTCATTTGTCATTTGTCATTTGTCAAAACACTGATTTCACGGATTTATTGGAGAGATAGGGGTAGGGAGGTGAGAGCTTAT
This sequence comes from uncultured Coleofasciculus sp., assembly GCA_937127375.1. Taxonomy (GTDB): domain Bacteria; phylum Cyanobacteriota; class Cyanobacteriia; order Cyanobacteriales; family Coleofasciculaceae; genus Coleofasciculus. The sequence continues at coordinate 5,531 of CAKZMA010000009.1, forward strand.
TGACACTGATTACACAGACAAGGAAAGTTCTCTCATTTTCCCCATCTTCCAGACGTGCCATGGCACGTCTCTACATTGTTCCCCATCTCCCTAATCTTCCTACCGTCCATTTACATTACCGCGCAAACTTTCTTCCTGTCGCTTGAGTGCGGCTAAAAGTTCGGCATTTTGCAGGATAACGCCAACTTGATTATTGAAAATTTGCATGTATTTCTGATCACTGTCATCAAAACTGGTTTGGAAATACTCCGGGACAGTTTCCGATGACATCAGAGTCTCAAATTCCCAAAACTCGCCCGGTTTCCGCTTATTTACCAATTGCGTCACCCCCAGCAAATCTCCATCGGGACTAAAGACAGGCATACAGAGTAAACTACAAGTACGATACCCTGTCTTTTGATCCGTTTTCTTTGCCGTTTCTGAGTTAAGATGATCATACAAATCAAAGGCAATATTCAACGGTTCCCCCGTCATCGCCACTTGACCCGCATACCCTTGTCCAATTGGTATACGCAATTCTCGGAGTTCACCGTCGTCAAAGCGAATTTTTGTCCACAATTCTCCCGCTAAACGGTTAACTAACCATAAGGTACTACGATCAGCATTTAATAATTGTTTAGCCGCCCCCATCACTCGTTGTAAAATATCGTCCATCTCTAGAGAACCTTGAACACAACGGGCTGCTGCCATCAATGCGGCGGCGACTCGTTGTCCGCGTGCTGTTTTATGATAGGAACGGAAGCTTTCCAGAATCATTTGAATTAAGGGCGCATTTTCGGCAAATCGTTCTTCATCGGTGCGGCTAAATCCCTGTTTATCGATGCGTTCCGATAACGCTGCTGTGGGATTAGCCACCCGCTTTAATTTGTTGAGTAACTGAACAACGGCGACTAACTCCCCTTGGTCATTTAAAAGAGGAATTGCTAACATGGTATACGTCCGATATCCGGTTCTTTTATCCTGTTCCTTTGCCATCTGCGATCGCGGATCATCATAGAAGTCAAAAGGAATGTTAATCGTTTGCTTGAACCGGGCGACTTCGCCGACAATTCCTTTATCCGCACTCATGCGAATTTCTAGGGAACCACTCCCCTCATCTTCAGCAACAATTGACCAAAATTCCTTCTTTTCTTCATCGAGTAGAAAAATCGTCGTGCGATCGGCACATAAAGATTTACCCGTCTTCAACGTAATCGATCGCAACGTACCATCCAGAATATCATCAAACCCCTGATTATCCATCACCGTATTCAGCATCGCTAGGGTTTGACTGACGACATTTTGCTGGTGACTATCCGCCTTTTGCTTAATTCGCTCAAACTTCTGAGCATTTTGCAACGCTACCCCCGCCTGAGAGTTAAAAATCTGCATATATTTTTGACTATTAGCATCAAAACTTGCCTGGAAACATTCTGGCGCTTGGGGCCAATCTGCGGGGTTATAATCGGGAAATTCCCCAGGTTTGCGCTTATTCACTAACTGAGTAACACCAAGTAGTTCACCATCGGGACTAAAGACAGGCATACAGAGTAAACTACAGGTGCGATAACCTGTTTTTTGATCGGTTTCTTGGGCGGTGGTTGAATCAGGATGATCGTACAAATCAAAGGGAATATTTAACGGTTCTTGCGTTTGGGCAACTTTCCCAGCAAACCCTTGCCCAACGTGGACTCGTAACTCTCTCACTGATCCGTCTTCAAAGGGAATCTTTGTCCACAACTGCTGCTTATCTGCATCTAATAACCAGAGGGTACTGCGATCGGCATTCATCAGTTTCTTCGCCGCATCCATGACTCGTCCCAGGATTTCTTCGGAATTTAAACTACTGTGAGACAGAGAATGAGTGGCTTCGGTGAGGGCTTCAGCCGCTTGTAAGCGTTGGGTTAATTTATAACAGTATTGGCATCGCTCTAAAATGCGTAAAATAGTTGGCGCATATTCATCTAACTGGCGTTGATCGGTAAGGGTAAACCCTTGTTGGTCAATGCGTTCCGATAGAGGCGCTTGGGGATTGTTAAACCGTTTCAGTTTATTGATTAGTTGAATCACCGCAATCAAGTTCTGCTGTTGATTGGCGATGGGATAAACTAATTCATTGTAAATCGCATAGCCATTGGCTTGATTGAGTTTATCGGGAATGGTGTTGGGGTTCTCTTGGCGAAAGTTAAAGGGAATCTCACTAAATTTCTTAAAGTTGGTCAATCGGGCTTCTGTTTCTTTATTGGTAAGGATTTGAATATCGGGAAAGGTTTTCCCTTCATTCCGGGCAATAATCGACCAGATCTGATTTTGCTGATCATCAATAAAGATAATCGTTGTTCGATCCACGCTCAAGGCTTCTCCCATTTTTAGGGTAACTGAGCCTAAAATTTCATGGAGAATATCGGCAAAATCCTTGCCTTCCATAAAACTCAGCATGGACAGCAGTTTTTGTTCTTGCTGAGTAACAATTTGCTCAAAGCTAGCCTGCAAATCGGCTAAAGCTTTGTTCACCCAACTGTAATTAAAAATGGCGGCATAGATACGATTACAGACACGCAGTTTTCCCCCCTGCTTAATTGCCACCCCAGATAAACATAATTCCCGTTGTTCAGAACTATCGCAGGCGTGAACCTCCCCCTGTTGTAAAATCTGCTGATAAAGCCCCAAGAGTCCCCGATTTCGCTGTCCAATTCGGAACAGGCGATCGCGAATGGTTTTTAGATGAGGCGGTTCATCAGTAGCTTCCCAGTTTTCCAGGATACGCTGTTGGACAATCTGTGCTACCCATTCCTCTTCGTTTCCAGGAGTCGGGGAGGAGTCACTATTGATAATTAAATGACAGAGTTTTTGAGTGAGAAAGGGTTGTCCCCCTGTCCAGTCTAAAATAGCGGCTAAAATCCTTTGGGCTTGGCTAGATTTATTAGCTAATCCAGCGGCTAAGGGTTGAGCTTCCGCTAACTTAAACCCATGCAATTCAATCGCACGACCTAAATTAAACGGCGTCCGTTTCTTATCTTGAATTAAATCCGCTGGCGTCGCCACTCCAAACAAAGCAAACGTCAGCCGATCATATTCATTACAAGCCCGCAGCACTGCAAAAAAATCATCAGTGCGAAAGTTTAAACTGAGGATACTATCAATTTCATCAATAAAAATCACCACCCTTTGGGGGATAGACTCCAGCAGCACTTGTTCGATAAACTCACTCAAGCGTTGGATAGGGGGTAGATATTCGCGATCGCGCAACCACGCCCTTAAGTTAAACCCCCGCAGCGCCGGAAAACTCGTCACCAAGCGTCTCATCATCCCCGCATACCACTGATCCGCCGTGATATCCTGGGAACCGATTTTGGTCAAATCAATCGCCGCACAAGCAAAACCCTCCCCTTGTAGCTTATGCATCACCCGCACCCGCAAACTGGTTTTACCCATCTGGCGGGAATTAAGAACATAACAAAACTCACCCGCCTTTAACCCCTGATAGAGTTCCGTATCCGCCTGTCGCACCACGTAGCTAGGGGCGTTGAGTGGGAGATGACCCCCAACTTTGTAGGGGGAGGTGATGGGTTTGGCTTTACTCATGGGGGCTGCAAGAGGTAGAAGACACCAGATTAGGGATTTGAATTAAACCGCCTTGGGTTTAAACCCAAGGCTAAAAGCTCAAGTCGTCTAAAGACGACTGGATAAGAGTTTCAATCCATTCTAATATTCGTTTAGTAACCTTGTAGGGGCGCAAGGCTTGCGCCCAGAAAACCTATACAACACATTCCACCACTTCAGCTATATCAATCTGGTGTGATCGCAACTCTTGTAAACGGCTGTAAATTAGTGAAGTCGGTTTAAAATAGAACAAGTCAACGTGCCAAATTTTGCTAAAGTAGCTTCACAGTTTATTTAGCAACATTTAATGCTTTTTCTTTCAATTTGGTTAATAATAGCCGATGCTTTTTTCGTTCCCCAAAAACCTTTAATTTCAACACTATCTATAATCATAGAATTCCTCTCTTATATTGATATATATAGCATTTGTAAATGAGTTGTAAACCTAGGAGGACTTTTCTTAGATTACTTAAAAACTCCGTATCTCTTTCCCTTATTGCCTATTGCCCATTGCCCATTGCCTTTTTATCAGGTTCCTGTGTTCACGACCCAAATGAAAACGCTATATTTATATAATGAGGGGTCTGTTGGATTGACTGGTGTTTTCAAAACCTACAG
>CAKZMA010000010.1 GCA_937127375.1 uncultured Coleofasciculus sp.
CAGCGTTTTGGCTAAACTAGCCAAACTCGTGGTTGGGAAACATTCCGTCCCAAATAAGTAAGGCGCAGACATTGCCAAACTTGGGTAAACCAGTTTCGCACTTCTGTGGTTGATGAACCGCGATAACGGCATAATAATCCTTGTGCCTGAGTTTGGGTAACTCCCGCTTCTCCTTGGCGCTGATCGGCTGTCCACAGGCTTCTGGCATTGTCTATTATCTCCGATGATACAGGTTGTCCAATCCAGATCAGGGTTCCGACAATTGGCTGTCCGGCTAATCCATGGGGACTATCGAGTACCGCTTCTCCTCCCGGTAACCACTGACGATCAATCCACAATGGGTGTCCTTGTTGCCAGATTTCGGTATGCGATCGCCAATCTCCTTGTAAGAACCGTTCCTTCCTAGCAGTACGCCCAAACCGGGTAATTTCCCAGGCTAACCAACTGGCTCCCGGAGCTAATTCTACCGTCATCTGCTGCTGATAAATGGCACCATTAAATACAATTGTTTGCTGCGGTAACCATTCCAAACAAGCCCCCGCTTCAACGTGGATATGAATCTGTTGTTTGGCTCTTTGCCCATTGCTGCGATAGATTTTACTCGCCGCCGCTGTGGTAATCAAGGCTTGGGCATCTGCTTGTAGGTCGATGGTTTGAGACAAGCGATCGCCGCCGACAATACCCCCGGCTGTATGTAAGACTATCGTATGACAAACCCTTTGTCCTTCGGGGTAAAACGGGCGCTGCACCTTCAGAGGAGAAGTTATGCGATCGCGCACTAAGCGAGTTTTGCCCTGATCATTGGCATAAACTAACGCTAAACTGCCTTGCCATTCTGTTTTGGTATTAGACATTCAGATTGGGGATCAATGAATTGGTTTTCCACAATGAGGACAAAATTTTGAGGTTCGCTTACGTTTGAGCGGGTGTCTCACTTGAAGTTCTTCCGAGAATCCAGACGCCAATATACCAGCAGGTAAAGCAAATAGCCCAATTCCCAGCACCGCTAACATCGCGCCCACTAATTTCCCGATCAGCGTGACTGGATATACATCACCGTAGCCCACGGTGGTTAAGGTAATCACACCCCACCACATGGACATGGGGATATTCGGGAACGCTTCCGCCTGCGCTTCATGTTCGGCAAAATAAATTAGACTAGAGGCGCAAAATAGTAAAATGAACAAAACAAAAAAGGTTATAATTAATTCTTCTTTTTTTGAATGAATAACTCGCCCTAATGTTCTTAATGAAGCCGAATAACGGCTCAATTTTAAAATTCTAAAAAATCGGAATAATCGTAAAGACCTTAAAAATCGCAAATCGGGGAATAGGAGCGGCAGATAAAACGGCAAAATCGCTATTAAATCGATGAGCATTAAAGGGGTGAACATGAATCTTAACCGTCCCCTGATCGAATGCTTATAGTCCAGATTTACTGTACATATCCAAAGTCTTAAGATATATTCAACACTAAATACGGCAATTGAAAAATCCTCAAAAATAATAAAGTATCGTTTATACTGATACCCAATTGGATCAACTGTTTCCAAGGTAAAAGCCATCAAGTTTAGGGCAATTAATGTCCAAATAAATAGGTCAACTATTTGGCTAGCAGTATCTCTAATATCCGTCCGCTCTAAGATTTGATGAATTCGCAGCTTAAGTCTGTTTATCATGGCGTCTTTTGCTGAGAGATGATGGATAAAAGACTAATGATTCATTGAATCTATGAATTATGACTTATGAATTATGAAATTTCATGTCCTATTTCTTGTTCTTTAACCTAGCTGACCGGGATAAAATAGAGTACGACCAATAACATAAGACATAAGACAAAATTTTTCAAAGTTGATGGAATGGTTCCCAATCTAGAACATCTTCTAACAACGCTCGGTAACCCATCACATTAGGATGAAGTCCATCGGGAGACAGTTGCTTTGTCCACCAAGGTGTTCCTCGATTCATCCAGACATCAAAAATATCCAGTTGACACTCCCCGGTCTAAAGACGCGGGGATTCTTCCGTCACAGGGAGGCAGAGTTTTACATCTTCCAGGATGGAACCTTTACCCTCAGAAAGCTTAACTACCGTGTGTCCCACGGCTTTTAATCCTCTTAATTCTACGACTTGAGCGGCTGCTACATCCCGGTCGCATTCATACCCACAATACTGGCATTTGTGTACCCGTTGGGATAGTTTCTTCCTGCCTGTCTCTTTTAAGCATTTGGGACAGGTCTGACTCGTTCCTGCTGCTGGTACTTTCTGGAAGTACACCCCACGCTTGAAACAACATTGGGAAAGGATGTCTAGAAACTGACCCCAGCCTGCATCTAAACAGCTTTTGGAGAGCATCCCACGCGCTAATCCCTTCAGATTTAACTGTTCGGCAAATATCATGTCCGCCCAATCACAAAGGTTATGGGCTAGCTCCCAGTGGTAGTTTTTGCGGGTGTTTGCTATCCGTTCATGTAGTCGGCTTACTTTGGCTTGTGCCTTAGCGCGATTGTTTGACCCGAACCGTTTATTAGACACCTTCTTTTGCAGCGATTTCAGCTTGCTTTCTAGACGTTTAAACGGTCTGGGATTGGGAAACGTTTGCCCATTAGACACGGCGGCAAAGTGCATTAAGCCTACATCTATTCCTAATGATGTACCAGTCGGACTAATTTCAGGCGATGCCCTGAGCGAAGTCGAAGGGAGCTTGTCGAAGGGAACATCTACTTTCCATTGCAGGGTGAGTTGTACATACCAACCGGATGCCCGTTTCACAATTCGTGCCTGCTTGATGGCTGCATCTTCAGGTATCGGGCGGGATTTCTTGAATTTAACTAACCCGATTTTAGGTAATTTGACCTGATTCCCTTGAATGGGTTCTTTCCCCATTGACGGAAACACAAACGAGCGCATCCGTCCAGCTTTCCTGTACCGTGGGAAGCCTCTCCCATTCCTCCACATCCCCTCAAATGCTAGTTGTAACCGCTTGAGGGTTTTTTGTAGCACTTGTGAGTGTACCTGCTTGAGTGCAGGGATATTCTTTTTCGCTTGGGTGAGATTCTCACACTGACTGTTATACGTTGGTGCAGGTTGATTCGCTGGGATAATGTATTCACTTTTAATCGAGCAAGCGTTCACCGGACATTTACGACTATTAACCCAATGTTTACGCTCACAAAGGGCATAGTTATAGACCTTCCTGCATTGTTCTAACCATTCCTCAAAGGTGGCTATCTGTGCGTTAGTCGGTTTTAACTTAAACTCGTAAACTAAAGTAAACACTTGCTCGACCTCCTGCAATGTTTGCTGGTATTGTACTACATTATTGGTTGAATGTTGTCAGGATGAAATAGACTCGCGAATAAATTCGCTTGGCTAGACGCTTCGCGGCAATTGAGCGTTCGACTGAGCGCTCACGCCGAAGTCTTGTCGAAATTCGGTTTCATCCCCAGTTTTAGGGGATGTCCTGGAGTTCGGTGAGAGGGATGAAGGCTAGGAGCAACGATGGTTTGCATAGACAGTTGTAGTTCGTCAGGTGTTTGTTAACAAATCGATACATTTGCAGGAATTGATACAATGTTACCTTATCGGAGGCTCACGTCATACTCGTTAAATTGGGTGTGTCAGCCAAGCCGGACGTTAGCCAAAGCCCAGTTAAGATGAATGGCACTCAAAAGCGTGTATATGGGGATTGCCGAAACCCTTGATATCCCGTAGGGTGGGCTGTGCCACGCCAGCTTATGCGTCAGTACCATTCCAGTTAAGATAACGAGGATGGTTTCCTCAAGTGGGGAAATCATCCTTGAGAAACCTTTCTCCCCACAGACCATGATTCAAACCTTACCTAAACCTGTAACATTCGATGAATTTATTGCTTGGTATCCGCAGAAGTCAGAACACCATTATGAACTTCACAATGGAGTAATTATTGAAATGCCTAAACCCACGGGAAAACATTCGCGGATAGCAGGTTTCCTTATCGCTGAACTAAACTTTGAAATCAGAAGGGCTTCACTTAATAGTTTTATTCCTAAGGAATGTGTGATTAAACCCATCCCTTATGAGTCTGGCTATGAACCGGATGTTATTGTGTTGAATTCTCAAACTATCGGAGATGATCCCCGATGGGAACGAGAATCTATCATTACTCAAGGGTCTTCTGCACGTTTGGTGATTGAGGTTGTTTCGACTAATTGGAGTGATGATTATGCGCTGAAGCTGGAAGACTACGAGGCGATGGGTATTCCTGAGTATTGGATTGTTGACTATCTGGGGTTAGGGGGGAGGCGTTACATTGGCAACCCCAAACGACCGACATTTAGTGTATACCAACTGATTGACGGTGAATACCAGGTGACTCAGTTTAGGGGAGATGACCGCGTTGTTTCCCCCACATTCCCTGATCTGAATTTGACGGTTCAACAGGTTTTTCAGGCTGGGGAGTAATTTTTGATACAAAAAAAAATTGGATAGCGGTTTTTTATTTGCTTAGCTAGAGTAGCTAGAGCTATCTTAAATAATGTCCAACAAGTTAACTAACGGCAAAGTGACAGATCAAACAAATTCCCTGGTCAAAGAAAAAGTGAAAACTGACAAAGGCAAATCCAAGAAATTGAAGAAGAAAGTTTACAAACGGGAATTGCGTCGGCTACAGGTTGAGTTAGTCAAATTACAGGAATGGATTAAACAAAAGGGATTAAAAGTCGTCGTCGTTTTTGAAGGGCGGGATGCAGCCGGAAAAGGTGGCGTGATCAAGCGGATTACAGAATGCTTGAATCCCCGTGTGTGTAAAGTTGTGGCGCTGGGTACACCCACGGAGCGAGAGAAAACTCAATGGTATTTTCAACGCTATGTGCCATATCTGCCAGCCGCCGGGGAGATGATCCTGTTTGACCGCAGTTGGTACAATCGAGCGGGTGTGGAACGAGTGATGGGGTTTTGCACGGATGAGGAGTATCAGGAGTTTCTGCGATCATGTCCAGAATTTGAAGGCATGATTCAGCGATCGGGCATTATTCTGATCAAGTATTGGTTTTCCGTGAGTGACGACGAGCAAGAACGCCGTTTTCGTCAACGCATGGAAGATCCAACCAAGCGCTGGAAACTTAGTCCGATGGATTTAGAGTCTCGCGCTCGCTGGGTGGAGTATTCTAAAGCCAAGGATGAAATGTTTGCGGCGACGGATATTAAGCAATCACCTTGGTATGTGGTGGAAGCCGATGAGAAAAAACGCGCCCGTCTCAATTGCATTTCTCACCTGTTAAGTCTGATTCCTTATAAGGATTTAACACCAGACCCAATTGAGTTACCCCCCCGACAGTCGGAATTAGAGTATCACCGTCCGCCCATGTCTACTCAAACGTTTGTCCCAGAGATTTTCTAAGGTGTCGGTGTAGCGTGTGGGGGTGCTGGGGGAGATGAGGGAGATGGGGAAGATGAGGGAGATGGGGACAGTCTGGGTAGAAACGTACCATGGTGTATCTGTGTGTAGGGGCGGGTTTAGGGACTAATATTGATGGTTTTCCTTAGCTTGGCTGCAAAACCCGCCCTGACCATAAGACGAATGACCAATGACCAATGACGAATGACAAAATCGATTGACAAAATCGATTGACAGCGATCGCACCTGCTGCACATAATGGTGATTTGTGTAAACTT
>CAKZMA010000011.1 GCA_937127375.1 uncultured Coleofasciculus sp.
AGCGCTTTTCTAACTCCATTTCAGTCATTTGCTCAATCCAAGTGATAAACTGAGGGTTGATACTGACGTGCGAAGCAAAGCTATCCCGAAGGGAATCGCGAAAATAAATCCGCCCTTCTTTTTGGGGTAAATCAGCCGGGGCTGTACCCGTTAGCAGGTGAATTAAAGTAGCGCCTAAAGCATATAAATCTGAAGCCGCCACCGCACGTCCCCAAAATTGTTCTAAGGGCGCATAACCACTCGTCCCCACGACGGTAAATGTGACTCCAGTAACAGCCGCTTGCGCTTGTACCGCCCCAAAGTCAACTAGATAAACTTGCTGATCTTCGCCTAAAATCAGATTACTGGGTTTAATATCTCGGTGCAATACGGGCGGACTCAATTCGTGTAAATAAATCAGAATATCTAGAACTTGAGTCGCAATCGCACGAACCTGTTTCTCACTAAACCGTTTATTTTTATCTAATAATTCTTGAAGCGAATCTCCCGGAATATAGTCTTGCACCAGTCCAAACCAAGGCAACTGTAATTCTGCTTCTTTGTCTAAGGAAAAATAATCCCGATAGCGGGGAATTCGGGGATGATTTAGCGCTTGTAAAACTTGTGCTTCCCGTTCAAAAAGTTTAAGTTCATCCCACTGCATTTCCGGGCTAAAGGCTAATAGCTTAACCGTCACTTGTTCATTAGATTGTAAATCCGTCGCTAACCAAGTTTGTCGCCCTGCTGCTGTGCGCCCTAATCTTTGATGGAGCTGGTATTGTTCTTTTAAACATTGATCACGATTGAACACAAGATTACCTCGTTTTTCTCGATCATAACGTTCCTATCTTCCTGGGTACAGCGAAAGAGTCTGGTGCGTTACCTCCTTTTCGTTTCAGGTTGTAGAGGGTTGTGTACATTGCCGATTAAGTTTGATGTCTTTAACCGCTTATTTATAGGTTACATCTGTTACCCATAGTCCGCTAGCCAATCTTGAATTTCTTGACGCAGCCAGTTCGCTTCAGCTTGAGTTAAGTAGTTTGCCAAGGGATAGGTATTAACTTCAGCCTGCCCAGAAACTGATTGACCTAAACATTGGCTACTATAATAGTTATTGGTTCTAGTTTGGAGATAGATAGCACGCCCCTTATCTCCTATAAATACGTTTTTAATGTCTGAGGTATTTCCCCGGCAATGTAAATGCTCAATAACGAATTGATTAAAATTAATTTTTATTGAATATCCCCCCAGGTTAGCAATGCTTGTTTTTTTTATGTCCTGCAAATACTTTCCTAGTGTATTGTAACCTAGTGACACCAAATGAGATAAGCATAAAATCAATATCCCGCTAACAAACGCAATCAAAAAAAACATGAGCAGGCTAGTTGACGAGAATCCTTTTAAGACTATGCTTGCCACTATACCCAGTGTAGCAAATACAACCCCACCAGCAGCAGATACTAAAAGTAATGTCAGCAATGCCCAGACAATGAATAAGCTAAAATACAAGGCGCACTTTAATCCATTTTTAAACACTATTTGCCAAAATAATAGTCTGTCTTGATTGACTTTCACAATAATTTCTCGCGGCGATTTGTGAACTTGAATTCGACTCAAAAAAGGAGGCTGAATAGTTTCCAATTGCTCAGGAATCGATCGCCCCGTTTCTAATGCATCAAGTGCTTGATTTGCACAACTCAAGCGTAAGCCTAAGTCAGGTTCCGTCAAGGCTTCAATCCAGCTAATCAACTGAGAATTAATACTCACCTGATTCCGAAACTGTATCCGTAAATTCCGTTGGGGTAAATCCGCCGGAGGAATACCCGTTAATAAATGAATTAACGTCGCGCCCAAAGCATAGAGATCAGACGCAGGAACCGCTTGTCCCCAAAACTGTTCCAAGGGTGCATATCCGCTTGTCCCCACCACGGTAAACGTCACCCCTTCTACCGCCGCACTATTCTGCACTGCACCAAAATCAACTAAATAAACCTGCTTCTCGTCTCCTAAAATCAGGTTACTCGGCTTAATATCCCGATGCAATACAGGGGAATTTAACCCATGTAAATAGGCGAGAATTTCCAGCACTTGTTTAGCAACCGAACGAACTTGTGACTCCGTAAACCGCTTTCCCTCATTCAGTAACTGCTGTAAGGAGTTTCCGGGAATATAATCCTGTACCAAGCCAAACCAACACAACCCCGCGCCGATTTTTTGATCCAACGAAAAGTAATCACGGTATTTAGGAATCCGGGGATGATTCAGTTGCTTCAGCACCGCCGCTTCCCGTTCAAATAACTTAAACTCATCCCACTCCATCTGGGGATTAAACGCCAGTAACTTAACTGTCACCTGTTCGCCAGACTGTAAATCTTGAGCTAACCAGGTTTGACGCCCTGCGTTATTCCCTAACTGATGTTGCAGTTGATAACGTTCCTTTAACGATTGATTGGGATTAAATAAATGATGATCTATCATAACTCTCTGTTGCTATAACGGCTCAACGTGCTGAAACATCAAAATCGGCAAAACTACTCCCTATAAAATGGCTCAGATTCATAATTTTTGACGCATCACGGTGAAGGTTTATAACGCTCAATTGCCGTCATTGCTTTATCTTTACCGCCATAGTATAATTGAATGGTTTCAGTAATCTGAACCGCTCGTTTCTGCTCACCTATAGCCACTAACCGACGCACCATCGCATCTAAGGCTTTAGCTTTTTGTTCGTAGTTGGTGATTGTGTTAGCCACCTGAATTGCTTGTTCATACTCAGTCGCCGTGGTTAAATACGGTGCGATCGCTGCTATGGTATTACTGCGAATCGAGTCATGGGGGATAGTACGAGTCACTGTCAGGGCTTGGGTATACTCACCAGCATCTGTTAAGTTGAGTGCGATCGCTTGTACCCTTTCGATGATGGGCAAGGCTGGATCATATTCACTAGCCGCCGCTAACTCCAAGGCAATGACGGCTAATACCTTTGCCTTCAGCCATTCGTCTGTAATCGTTTCCGCAATCTGAACCGCTTGCTCAGTCTTACCTGTAACCGTTAAATTAGTGGCAATAATCTCCAATGCCTTTGCCTTAAACCATTCGTCTGTAATCGTTTCCGCCGTATCAAGAGCTTGATTATACTCACCAGCACTGGCATAATTAGCCGCACGCTCTGCTAAATTCCAATCGTTCCCGATAAAAGAGCCTCCATTAATTTTTACTGTATTCGGGGCGCATTGAATCACCCCCTCTTGCACAATTGGTGCTGGGGGGCGATTAGTACCCAAAGATTTTGCCTTACACAGAATTGTAAATGTCGATCCTCTTGTTCTTTCAACGCTACCCCAAAAAACACCGCCAACATAGCTCTTTAAATTGGATTTACGGGAAACACCATAGTTAATGGAACTCAGGGGCGTGGTATGACTGGAATAGCTATAGTTTTTTGTTTCAGAGATAATACCTAATTCCAGATTTTTTACATTATCAGTAAATGCATTTTTATCGAGGAAGTAGGCTTGCTGGGCGCGATTCATTGCACCAACATATTGTTTAGCTTCTGACTGCTTAGCTTGATGAGCCGCATTTGAAAGGAATAGAGAAATTAGTCCCCCTAAGCCAATTAGTCCAAGCAAGGCAAAACAACCACAACCATACCCACCATCTGTATCAGATAAAGGGCTAATTGATTCTGGGGCGGAGATTTCACTTGGGTGAGAAATAAAACAGGATTGCAACGAAGACAACGCTTGACGTGCTGTACTCAACCGTTTTTCCGGTGCAGGTTGAATTAACTGGTTAATCCAGTTGGCAAAATTCGGATTAATTCGGACTTTATCTTGAAACTTGATCCGCATTTGCTGCTGGGGCAATTCCGCCGGCGGAATCCCTGTTAATAAATGAATTAGCGTTGCACCTAAGGCATACAAATCCGATGCAGGTACAGCCTTTCCCCATAACTGTTCTGGTGGTGCATAACCACTGGTTCCCACCACTGTAAACGTAGCCCCTTCAGCTTTTGCTTTGTCTTGCACAGCACCAAAATCTACCAGATAGATTTGGTTATTTTCCCCCAAAATCAGATTACTTGGCTTAATATCACGGTGGAGAACAGGCGGACTCAATTCGTGTAGATCGATCAAAATCTTGAGCAAATCCTCAGCAAACTGACGCACCTGATTTTCGCTAAACGGTTTCCCTTGCTCTAATAACTGTTTGAGAGAGTCACCGGGAATATAGTCTTGCACTAAACCAAACCACGGTAATCCGGTGGCGTTAGATTGATCGCTATTATTATCAGCAGAAGATGCTTCTAAACTCGCTCCGACACCATCCACAGAAAAATAATCCAGATATTTAGGAATGCGAGGATGATTAAGATTTTTGAGAACTTGAGCTTCTCGTTGAAACAACTTTAAATCATCCCACTGCATCTGAGGATTAAATGCCAGCAATTTAACCACAACATCTGCTGGTGGTGAGGCTTGCGTATCCGTGGCTAACCAAGTTTGTCGCCCCGCATTCTGTCCCAATTTTTGTTGTAGCTGATAGCGATCGCGTAAAACTTGTCCTGCACTTAACATAATTGACTCCTTCCTGCTTCATCCGTCACATCCCTGGCTAACAATTCTATGGCTCTATAGATTATCTCTCATAACGGATTATCACCTCAGTTGTGATAACGGCTCAATCAGGTGAACTATCCGAATCGGCAAAATTCGTCTATAATATTCATGATGACGCATCACTGTGAAGTTTTATAACGCTCAATTGCCGCCATCGCTTTTCCTTTACCACCATAATAAGATTGGATGATTTCAGCAATCTGAACCGCTCGTTCAGGGTTCCCGGTTGCGACTAATCGACGTA
>CAKZMA010000012.1 GCA_937127375.1 uncultured Coleofasciculus sp.
TCCCACCATTGAGCCATAAAGCTACTCTTGAGAATTCGCCTGACTAACTCGACTTGCTTTGACTTTAACTTTTTGGGCCATGCTGTGGCAATGGACTGAGACTGAGAAGCGCTGTTGGATATTTCCTGTTCTATTTCAGTTGTCCAAGGCAAATTGCATTTTTCATAAATGCGTTTCATCACCTGTAGGGGGTTAGCAACTAAGTCCTCATAGATAAGCTGAATGTAATTAGGACGTTCATGACCTGCAAGGTAAATAGTTTCGTTAACATAGCGCCAATACCACAACTCCGATTCCTCGATAGACATGGCATCGATATCCTCCAAAATTTCTGCCCACTGGGGATCACTTTGGGCAATTTTCCTCAGACGCTCATCGTTATCTTTTTTTACATTCACCGGATCTAGTCCTAAACCAGCCACACATCGCTTTTCCCAGGAGTTAAGAAATCCACCTGGGTGTCGTACAATATGAATTACTATGACGGCGGGTCGGTTCAGTAGTACCCACTCAGCCCAAGCTGGCGTACTATTAAGTTTTAAGATAGTAGTTGCCTGTTTAAGGGCATTGGGGTTAGCAAACCACCAAGGGATTGACCATTCCGATTGTCCGAGACTGGGGAAAACGGCGGAAAGCAGCCGACGCACTCGGCGTTTACCCAGAACTAAAGCCCCGCCTAACCGACGCACGGGTTCGTAGATATGGGATTTGGGATGAATGGCGATTCTGTCGCGATCGCCCATTCTCAATGAAGTTGATTCAACGGCTTGCTCCCACTCCTGAGGAAAGGAATCTCCCAGTGGATGCTGAACAAAGGGTGAGGGGAGTTGAAATAGAGGAGAAGCGTCTAGCTCATTCGGTTCATTGCGACAATGAGTGTAGGGGCTAAGATCAAGCAGATCGAGTAACCAATTGGTTCCGGATCGCCCCTGCCCTACAATTAACACATAGTCTGGTTTCATAGATTTTCTTGACTACTCTTAACTCATGCCCACATTACCTCTGCGGCAGCGGAGCAAGTTGAAACACCGATGCGCGATCGCCTAGATACTAGTATTCTAACTAGAAAATATTTCTCATACAATAAGGTAGCTAATCCAGATTTGGTATACCTGTTCTTCCAGTCCAATCCAATACTACCCTATACTTAACCAAATTAATTAGACGATGGATGTCTATCTGAAATCTGTCTTACCCGACTTTTAGGGGGGACTTGCCTTTTGCTTTTCGTTTCAGTCTCTTGGAGTACCATCCCTGCTATTCCCCCACTAGCGAGGGGAAAGACTGGGTTAAACATATTATTAGTAAGATTGTCATTCATATATAGAGTTACAGTTAAAGCCACAGCAATGGCGGGTGCTACCTTGGGGTTAAACCAGTAAGGCGCTGGATAACGCCTGCATAAAACTACCACAGGCAGTAATAGAGCGGCTGTTATACTGAATAAGCCAACGAGTCCCTTAGTGCCGAATGTAATGATCCAAAAACTGTCAATGTTGGTGGCGAGTACACGCTCTCCAAAGCTGTTATACTCATACACGCGGTTTCGATTCCATCCGCCCCAACCAAAAATTATCTGCTGCCTTGCCTTTGCTCCCAAAATATGTTCTGTATCAAATCGAGTTTCTAAAGATCCAGCTCGTTCTTCATTGGTGATATCCGTCAGAACCGAAATGATCTGATCCTGCTGTTGTACGGTAAACTGTCCAGTTGCTACATAGTACTGGTAGAAGAAAATACCTCCAATCAGGAGCAACAAAGGCAGGGCAGTGCGGAGCCATTTAGCAGCAAACAAAATGATAATCCCAAAGGCACCTAGGAACCAGGCTCCTGTGGATTTACACAATATAAAGGTAATCAGCAACACAGGTACGAGCCAACCCATGGGAATACCCCAGAATCGCTTGATCACTCCAGCTTTCCACAGCCAAATCCCGACTAAAGTTGCTGCCATCATCCATACACCCACTGCCAAACCATGCTGCATAAAAACTTGTGGTCTAAATCCTCCATACCGCATCGTTTGCCGAAAACCATGGGGGAAATAGCCATACACCATGATGTGTAGCTGGGGACTCATGCGGATTTCATACAGGCATAATGGAACATAAACTATCCCACCCATGAAGATCGCGATCGCCAATAGACGCATTCCTTTGAGGTTGTTAAAGTAGATTCGCCCTAGAAAGTAGGGAAATCCCCACTTGACCGTTTCACCAAGAGTTGCTGAAAGACCATCATAAAGACCCAAACCATTGCTCAAAGATGAAGCGAGGGGGCAGACACACCAGATGAGCATGGGCAGGTCAAGCCAACCAAGTTTAAAGGACTGAAAGCGTCCCACATCAAAAATGCAAGTAGCCAGCAAAATGCCATAACTCGCGGCTGATATACGGTCGTAGTCTGGGAAGCCGATAAACGAAAATCCCGATCGCTGGGGCAGAAATAGCCAAGCGCCAATAAAACCAATCACTACTGCTTTTTGCACCGGATACCGACTAAACAGGTACAAAACAAGGGGTATCCAAGCAAGCATGGCGAGTTGGGCTTGGGGAGTCATAGGTCTAGCGTTGGAGAAGCGATAATTGAACGTTGAGCGAAGATAACGAATACTTCCTCTACTCTAGCTCTACGGGTGAAGTTACTGGCATCTTAATCAGCCTGGTTTAGGGTTCTATGCTGCCCCGTATTCTTACAGCTTTATTTTGGGATTAAATAATAATGTCCATAGCTTGCGTTTAATTCGTCCCATCATAGTCTTATCCCGCTTAAGCCGCGCCCACTGAATCTGCTTGTCAAAGGGAACAGTTTGCCGATGCAGAGCATCAGCGGCAATCCATTGCCCAAACGCTTCAGCGGACTCAAACTTGAGCGCCCTGGCACTTAGGGCTGAATCGCTTCCCAGACGACCCGATTTCGTCTTAACATTCATAGGCGATCGCGGATCATCCATATTGTGAGCATAAAGTAAAGGAACCGGATATCCACTGACTAAACCATCAAGAGACATGGTAACGCGATTAACCGGGAGACCATTTTTGGCTTGGTTCTGGTAACGCAGCAAGTAGTCTTTTCGAGCTAGAAACGACTGTCCTTGAATCATGACACATCGGAACACCCGTTCACCTGCAAGTTCAACAATGTTTTTCTGGGCAAGTGACTCATTCCAATCTTCAGGCATGAAGATCCAGCAGCCTAGCATACCAAACTGTGGCTCTTTGCGGATCATTGGCGCGATTCGCTCTGTCCAACCAGCCGGTAACAGGATATCATCATCGACTTTCCCGATGACATCACTGGTTGCTGTTTCAAAGAACCAAATACAAGGTTCATACTGATTAACATTTTCCTTATTGAAGTGGCGTTTGACGACACGCGGGTCATTAATAGAGGCAATTAAATCCGCTGTACCATCCTCAGAGGCATTATCCCAGCAATACAAACGAAAATCTGATGGATCGACTAATAAATTAGACAGTGTTTTTTCAACATAATCGCGGCGATTCCATGTAATTAGGAGTAAGTCTACAGGTTGAGACATGGGATAAAGCACTCACAAAAAAACAGGTTAGTACTTAAGAAAGATAAGTTTATTTAGGGGCTGCTGAATAAGTCTTGTGGTGGGGATCGGGAATAGGGAATAGGCAATGGGCAATTGTTTCAAGCCTCTGTTGAGGTAAAATTTGGCGCTTAGGTCGGCGAAAATCCTAAGATGCAAGAGTGTCTAGTACAAGAAGGCAGAAGTCCGAAGGCTCCAGGGCAGACGGCTATGAGGCTTATGGTAGCTGCTTTTAGGGAGCTTGTTAACTGGTTAGTTATTTCTGCCGCGCTGCCCTAGGTGTCAAAACCTTGCACTTGTTAGGTGGCAAAATGACTTGAAACCCTTACTGGGCATGCCTTCCACACTCATACAATAAGCCCTATTTAAGTATAGCGCTACGCGCTAGGCAATAGGCAATAGGCAATGGGCAATAGTGAGGAAAAACGCTTACCTGACAAGGGATTGAGCGATTTGAGTTTTTCTGGATATGTCCTAACCTTAATGCGTAGTGCTATAAGGGCGGGTTTTTGGGAAATGTTATCGGTAATACCTCCTCTTAAAGGGTTAAACTTGCCCTGACAAGTCTTCTACGGATTTTCCCTAAGCGATTGTTCGGGTGGGCATCTGCCACCATTTTAGCCTCGTTCCCAGGCTCTGCCTAGGAATGGCTTTGCCTCCCTTTACAAGCGGCTCCAGCCTAATTGCTAAAAACGAGAATAGGTAAGGGTTGTGGCTGAAGTTGATACGGATGACCGACGCTCACTGACTTGAAACTGAGGTTCCCCCAACCAAAAAATCAAAACTGCCTCACCGTGCGGCTTTCCGCGATTTTTTAGCCGCTCTACATGGGTACAAGTTTTGAGGGTCTTGAGCGTTCAAACCATTACGGTATAAGGCTTTAGCCTGGGTGCAGTACATCTGTATGGGGGTAACTTCAGTTGAAAAGCGCTGTAAGCTATAGCAGTACGCTCTCGCGTAGTTACAGTACAAATGTTCTAAGGCACTCCTGATAAAGCCTCCATTTCTAATGTGTAAATACACCAGCGCGTAGGGCTAT
>CAKZMA010000013.1 GCA_937127375.1 uncultured Coleofasciculus sp.
TTAATATTTCAGGTAAAAGTCTTTAATCAAGCTAATAAATTCAGGGGTATAAACCCGCTGGGTGGCTTCTATCGTGAGAATGTTTTCCTGAGAGGATAACTGATGTTTCCCAAATTCCAGTACAATCCGTTTAGCTGGACTAGCTAAAGTTGGTTTAACCGAGAGTTTTCTGTGGCAAAATAAACCAAATGATTCGGCTTTTTCTTGGAAGAGTTGGGCTGCCTCAGTGGGGTAAATTACAGCTAGCCTACCGTTCTCACCCAAAAGCTGTTCCGCCACTTGTAATAGATCAATTTGACTCAAAGAATCACTATGTCGGGCTACGGTTCTCGCCTTGTGTGACGCTTTACTGGCATTGTCAAAAAAGGGGGGATTAGACACAATCAGATCGTACCGCTTCGAGCAAGTCGTGGCATAATCTTGCACAGAACTCAGGTACACCTGAATGCGATCGCGCCATGGTGATTTCGCCACATTCTCCCGCGCCTGAATGCCAGCCTCTGCGTCAATTTCCACGGCGTCGATGTGTGCCTGCGATCGCTGTGCCAACATCAGCGCCACTAAACCCGTCCCTGTGCCAATATCCAGAATGCTTTGTACACCTGTGATATCCGTCCATGCCCCTAACAGTGTACCATCTGTTCCCACCTTCATTGCACAGCGATCGTGAAATACGGTGAATTGTTTGAAGCGAAAGTAGGGATTAGACATTCTCAGTCGTTGATTATGAATAGCTGACATCTTAACCTACTAATTTAGTATAAATTAGTATCTTTTTAGTAAATATAACCCAGATGAAGTACACCCTAACGTAGGGGCGCAAGGCTTGCGCCCTTATCAAGGTATCGCACTCTATAAGGGCGAGTTTAGTTAAGTTATCGGTTGGTGGCAAACTGTTATCTGTCAAACCCGCCCCTACATGTCTCAATTAATCAAGACATTTTACCCAGCAGCAGAGAACCCGGAACAGCTTTTTTGATCCAATTAGTCACTAAAATTTGTTCCGGTTCAAACCTATCAACCGATTCGCCGTTCACGGTACGAAAAATAACGTCTTGGGGAACAATTTCTTCACCCGTTGGTAAAACCATACCTTGAATCTGGGAAATCTCGAAGGAACGCCAGGTGTAAAAAACCACATATTTGCCACTTTCTCCAGCCATAACTTCCGCTAGACAGGCATCATTCCGGTATTCAGATAGTTTTGATTTCATCCGGGGAAACAAGGCGGTAGTACGATTCGCTTTGAAAAAAGGAGCGCGTGTTTCTCGGAACCAAGTTTCCCGTATTTTTGCCGGATTTTCTAACACCAGGCGACAAATTTGATCAATATCAATAGCAACATTATCCTCCTGACTTAGATGGCGTAAGTCTAATCGCACTGTATGTAAACCCGCCTCACGTAAGCCATCTAACTGATCCAGGATAAACTGATCTTTGTCTAAAAACATAAACGTTCCATGAGCAGTTTCTAATGTCGGAAAATGGCGATTAGGGTTATCCGCAAAAGCCGCCGTCGCTTCTAGGTAGAGAGGGGAGTCGGGGTTGAATCGGTATAGCGAATCGATGTCTTCTGTTGCTTCTGTATTCTGGCTTTCCAGCAACGGGTTTACCAAGAGCGATCGCGGCGAGTAAAATAATAGAATGGGTCCCACACCTAGCAATTCACAGGGAACGGGTAAGGTTTGGCAATATTCAATTAGCTTTTCTTCCGGTAGTTCAATCGATAAGACTAACCGTTCCAAGGAATCCGAAAAAATCTCGCACCATCCCTGCAACGCCTCCAGATTGTGATTTCCTGTCTCAACAATTAACTGGATAGGTATCTGAGGAAAATGGGTTTTTAGCCAATAGGCTGCACCCGGATCACACACCCGAATTGCACCAAAAAGACTGAGTTCCCAATCCTTTAGCTGATCACAAAGGGTTCTCATTACCCGTTCTGGCATTAATACATCCCAGACGAGTACCGGGCGTAGTTTTTTTTGCCAAGCTTGTTTGGCTAAATTATGTACCTTCGCCTTTGATAATTGTCCCTGTCGCGCTAAGACTATTGGTTCCAATAATACCTCATGCAGATGGGGAGCATTAACACAGCGTTCTAAATCTTCAATTGATGAAATGAAGGTATTAAATTGCATTTTTATTCGTCATTCGTCATTTGTCATTCGTCATTTGTCATTCGTAACCCCTATGGCAATCCTGCCAAATTAATTACCACATTGTTAACTAGCAACGGTTACAGGGGAATGGGTGAATCGAACGACATTTAATTTGGTGATATTATGCGATCGCATGGAGTCATCCGGTTTAGGTAAGCGCACAATACTATCTTTTCGCATCGACTTTAACCGTTCACCTGTCATAGAAAAAAGCTGATTAACTTGCCAGCATATCGGTTCTCCTTGAAACGGGATAATTTCAATTTCATCACCGACGGCTAAGGGTTCAAGTAACCGTAAAATAATCTCTTGGGGCGTCGTATCCATAACCATGCCTAAATAAGCGTGAGTTCCTGTATTAATTCCCGATAACTGTCCAAAGACTGAATCTTTATCGGCTGGTGT
>CAKZMA010000014.1 GCA_937127375.1 uncultured Coleofasciculus sp.
CCGATCGCCTTTGAGGGAATTACAGGTCAGCGTTATTGGTTCCACGAACCGTTTCACCTTACGGGAATTAGCGATATCGACGAACGGCTGAGTAGTTTCCCCGTGGCTGTCTTTTTGCCACAGGATCGACCTGCCGATCAGACACCGTTGGTGATTGGTATTCAAGGGATGTGTGCGCCTTATGGCTGGAATGCCTTTATTGTGCCAACGCTGACCCAGATGGGGATTGCTGTGGCATTATTTGACACCCCTCTAGCAGGTGAACGCAGTTTCATGCGGACGTTTTCCGGGGTGGCGCAGGTTGAAATTAAACCGCTTCTGGATCGGGGTATTTCCTTTGATAGTCAACTGATGCTGCGGATGTTCAGTGTCACAGCGCGGGATATTGGCTTAGTGCGGAATTTCTGTCGCGATCGCTATCATCTCACTGATCCTCGGTTGGCGCTATTTGGCGTTAGTATGGGCGTTTTATTTAGTGCATTTGCCTTTACCACAGATGGTGTCGGAGAACGATTACTGGGTGCGATCGGTCATGCTAACCTGCAAACCTTTGCCAAAAGCTGGGGGGGCTTTATTTTGCCAGAATTGGCTGCATCGCCTCTAGGTGGGTTAGCAGAAGCGTTGCTGGGCAAATTTCAACCGGATCTCCAGAGTTTGGTTCCCCTCTTGCGAGTCGCTAATTCTCTCAAACATCCCGATGAGTTTGGTCAGGCTTGTAACCCGATGACGTATGCGGATCGGGTAGACTCTCATCGTCGGATTCGCTTTTTGGTCGGGAAGCGCGATCGCATGGTTAATGTCGCCGATGCTAAGGCTTGTGCCAAGCGATTTCCGAATAGTGATTGTTATGTCGTTCCGGGTATGGGTCACGGGACAAACGATTTCGGTTCTACGTTTACCGATCATATTCGCTATTTTCTGGTGACTCAGTTAGCAGATTGGCGAGGTTAATGGGTAATATTAAGTGGGTGGACACAATTAAAGTTAACGGTTGAGATTAGGGAACAGGCAACAGTAAGGGTTTGAGGGTGATTTACTTGCACTTAATGCAGCACCGTTTTCTTTTGTCCGACTACTTATGTTCTGTGGAATACAGTTTTGTGACAATAAGAAACAGGTTGGGCTACGGCAATGTCTATCCGTGTAAACTTAATGCTGCAACCTTTACTTAATAAGAGATCCCCCCTAGCCCCCCTTAAAAAGGGGGGGACAATAAATTACATCAAATCTGGTTAAAAAGCCTCACTAAAAACGGCTAAAACACACTTTGTCAAGTAAGCTGTTCGGCATTTAAACCTTAATGTCAATAATGGCGAAAGCTTTGTAGTGCGTTTAGCGAAGCCATGCCACAGGCTTTGCATCTTGCTCGCTACCAATACCCAATTTAAATGCATGACAGCTTAACAGCATCTGTGTATAGCAACCGCCACAACGGTTAGGACACTAAACTTGCCTCAAAAAAATACACGGCATTCATTTTATGTCCTAATGACCCTGGCGACTGCTATACAATCAACCGGATTTGATAGTATTCAAAGTCCCCCTTTTTAAGGGGGATTTAGGGGGATCTAAACGTTGAGCTTCCCCTGCTTCCCCTGCTCTCTTCCCCCACCACAAGACTTATTCAGCAGCCCCTAATTGATTCCCCATTCCCCGTTCCCTCTTTCAACCCCTACTTACAGTAGACTCAATCTCAGCCAACTGCCGCTGAAGTGTACCTGTAGTTAACAAAGACTCCGCCTTGCTTAATCCATCCTCTAACATAGGGCAAACCCCACACCGCCAAAGATAAAACCCACCATTCCAAATCACAGATTTTTGAAATTCTGAAGATTTTCCAGCTAAAACATCCTTAATTTGTGCCAATAATTGTTCCTTTGACTCTAAAGGAACCTCCTTCCCTTCAAAACCATAATCCCTAGGGTGAAGTTTCAGGCGTTGGTAGGGTTCGCTGTCTCCAGGTTTATGTGTCGAAATAATCACCGTCCGTTCACGAGGCAAATCGCAACTTCCCTCTAACCCCTTGATTAAGGTGTAATTGTTGACACCTCGTAATCCTAATGTTCCCTGCATAAATTCTTCCGTGGGGGGATGGACAAACCCAGCCACGAGATGCACATTCCCCGCATAAGGAAGCCAAATTAATTCAATCGTGGCAAAGGGGGGACGCTTGCCAATCTGATCCCGATAATTCACTAAACTTTGAGTCGCCGGAAAATGCTTAGGGGTGTAGATAAACCCAAAGCGAGTTGTGTCTAAAGCCTGATGCACTTGGGTAAGACTCAATCGGGTAAAATCGATGCCCAATCCTTGCCATATTTCCACCAGGGGAATGCCATATTTTGTTGCCATACAGTCGCCGCCATGTTGGATTACCGGAACCCCGGAAGCCGCCAGCATTAGCGCCGTTAATAGAGTAACTGGGGCGGTTCGCGATCGCCCGTCGTAAGGTGTCCCCATTACCGTGACTATCGGATCACCGGATAACCGAGGCAATGTACAACCCAATTTATCATACGCATCCAACATTCCCGCAAGTTCCTCACTCGTGGGGCGCTTAATTCTATGGGCAATTAAAAACGCCCCAATTTGAGCCGGCGTCGCGTCTTCATTCAGGATCATTTCTGTGGCGTTGGCGGCTTCTTCACGAGTTAAATCTTTGTGAGTATGGCTACCACTGCCCACTTTCTTTAGCAGTTCTCTGAAAATAATACTCATAATGGGGGATGAAAAATAGGACGATGGGACTATGACGATAACGGTTTAGGACGATAGCAGATTGAGAGAACACCGTTCGTGAATCCTGAACAAAGATGCAACGACTTCGCCATTGAGTGAACGCTGTGAGGATTAGTTAACAAATCTACAATTAATTTTTATGTATTATTTGATACAGATATTAATTTTAGTATATTCTGATACAAGATAGAGAATCGAGAATCAGACGGCACAGATATGCAAAATCCACAACCGCAACCCCCTCCAGCCAACCTCTCGGCTAGTGCAATTTTTCGCTATCTGCAACCAGGAATGTGGCTGAGATTAGAGGAACTCCCCAATCCATTTGCCCACTATGAGGCGTTGATACTCTCCCAAGTCTCGGATCATGAATGGCTGACTTGGATTCCGGAACATGGAGAATATCTGTTAGTGCTGTAGCCACTTCCAGCGAAAGGATAGCCTCCTCTAGCTAAGTTGTTCAGCCAATATCACCTCCATACAATGCTCAAACGTATAGAAAATTTGGAGTTTTGGTAATGATCAAGACTAAGCTTTCCCCCTGCGAGAGTTTACTCTATCACTGGATTCGGTTTCATACTAGAACCAATCATAAAGTAAATTTTAACTGGCATGACTTTCAGGCTTGGACAGCAGAATTCCTCGAACATTCAGTTAGCTTGAGCGAAGTTTACGCCGCGCTTACAGAGCTACATAAGCTGAAATTAATTACTGTCCAAGGCACCGAAGTTGCCCTAAATACCCCCCCAAGTCGTACACCATTAGAACTTTCACCATTACCCCATAAATTATTAACCACCAACCGAAAACCTAAGCTTTTTTCCTGGGGTTCCCTGATGACGTTAATCTTTTTAGTCTTGTGGTTAGGCTCAGGCGTTATGTATTTTAAGTTGTATTCAGGAGACTCAAATCATTATACCAATCCTTATCAATTTTTGGGCGAAAAAATAAAATAATTTGGTTGACTTATTTAGTCAATCGGAGACAGAGCGAAACCAGGATGAAGGGTGAAACAGGGTTATCCGAATGTAGTGTCGTGGCACACCTTAATTGGTGGATTAGCATTGTAGGGGCGCATGGCGTGCGCCCGGTTAAACGTCAAATCTATTCCACAATTTTAGCTGTGTCAGTCCAGTAGGGGCGGGTTTCACTACTATCTTTTTTGACTTCACCCGAATTTCACTAAACCCGCCCCAACCCAATGTGAGAACTATAGGACAAACCAATGACACAAGACAAACGCCTTAAGCATCAATCACCACTTGTCCGTCAGGTAAAGCACAACAAGTCAAAACCATGCCTTCCTCTAAATCTGCCACAGCATCATACTCTTCCTCATACTTCACTTGACCTTTTAATAACTTCTTAGCACAAGTCCCGCAAGTACCAGCACGACAACTAC
Organism: uncultured Coleofasciculus sp.; assembly: GCA_937127375.1. Lineage (GTDB taxonomy): Bacteria > Cyanobacteriota > Cyanobacteriia > Cyanobacteriales > Coleofasciculaceae > Coleofasciculus. The sequence goes on from CAKZMA010000014.1 coordinate 4,142, forward strand.
TGTCGATTTCAATGCCTTGGCTTTCAGCCATGTCCAGGATAAATTCCTGAGAATTAGCGTCAACCTGTTTCCAAGACTCCGCGAAAAATAGCTTTGTTTGGGCTTGATTGCCGTTCGTTTCTGTCTCAGATGAAGGTTGAGTATCCTCTGGAGAATTCTCCTGAGTTTCTGGCTCCGGTTCTATAACCACTCCATCCTTAACTTTAGCATCAAAGTTTTCAATTAATAGATTCCGCAGAATCGGTTTTAGATCATCGCAGGCAATTCCTTTTTCCAATACGTCTCCGAGTTTAGCATCTTTGCCGACTTTTCCCCCAGTATAAAGATTCACCCCTTCGACAGGTGTGCCATCTTTACGAACTTTCGTACCCATTAAGCCAATATCAGCAACTTGAGGTTGTCCACAGGAGTTGGGACATCCAGTCCAGTGTATCCGAACTCGTTCGGGAATGTCTAATTCTTGATCCAGTTCTTGTGCTAATTTTAATGCCCGTTGTTTGGTTTCTATGATGGCAAAATTGCAATAGCGATTCCCCGTACAAGACACCAATGAACGGGTAAGCGTAGAGGGATGAATCGGAAACTGCTGGAGTAACGGTTCACTCAGAAACGCTTCGATTTTTTCATTGGCAATGTAGGGAATAATTAAATTTTGTTCAACGGTTAAGCGAATTTCACCATTGCCATAAACATCAGCTAATCGGGCTAACTCAAACATGGTGTCGGCTGACAAGCGCCCCACAGGAACCAGTAAGCCCACATAACTGTATCCTGGTTGCTTTTGCGGATAAACCCCAATGTAATCTTTTTTCTCTTGGGTAATCTCATCCTCAGGCGCAGCCGGGAGAATTTCTTTCTCATAAGTTTTTTCAACTTCCGCCCGGAATTTTTCTACGCCCCATTTATCAATTAACCACATCATCCGGGCTTTTTGGCGGCTTTTTCTTAATCCCTCTTTTAATCCGTTCTGAGTATAAACGGTGAGAATCGCACCACTCAAGTTAATCACATCTGCTTCATTTGCCGGAACCCATGCATTTAAGGGAATCGCTTCCACACAACGCTGGGCTGATAAATAACCGCCGACTAAAACATTAAAACCTAATTCTCCATCCCGATAGGCAGGGACAAAGGCAATATCATTAATTTCAGCATGAATGGAGTTATCCCGCCCTCCTTCAATGGCAATATTGAATTTACGCGGAAGATTAGTAAACGCATAATTGCCTTCCCCGTTATTGGTAATCATGTCCTGCAATTTTTGCACCATGTCACGGGTGTCAATGATTTCGTCCGCATCAATTCCGGCGACGGGTGATCCGGTTAAATTCCGCACATTATCCATTCCCGTCTGCACACTGGTCATATTAATAGATTGCAGTTGACGGAAAATGTCTGGAATATCTTCTAAACGGACGCCTCGCAGTTGAATATTTTGGCGAGTAGTAATATCGGCGCTACCATCATCACCATAACGCTGCACAATACTGGCGAGAACCCGCATTTTCTCACTGTCCAGATAACCATTGGGTGTGCGTAAGCGCAACATGAATTTGCCAGGAGTGACTGGACGAAAAAAGACACCTAACCACTTGAGGCGAAGTTCTAAGTCGGTTTTATCAACGTTTTCCCAGCCAAGTTCGATTAAGCTTTCCAGTTCATGTTTAATGTCTAGCCCATCTTTCTCTGCTTTGGCTTTTTCCACTTTGTTTATTTTTTTGGATACGTCTTTTGTTGTAGTCATAGCGCTATTTTGATGAATTTTTACGGTTTTCGGTTCTACTAAAATTTCCCCTCTTAATTTCAGTAAGGTAAGCAAGGTTAAAGTAGTGAATTGTATATTTGGATACGTTTTTAAGTTGAGTTTGAACAAAATGCATCATATAAATGCAATTTGTGAATTAAATGTTTATAAATCCTAGATTCTATGAAACGATAGGAAGAGTGAGGCTGAAGTGGCACACCATTCAGTCTGGGTAACGATGCAATTGATCAAACAATGGACAAACTTCTTAAACAAGCCACAGTTGCCACAGAGCAAGGGGATTGGTTGTCAGTCACTCAATGTTTGCAGCAATTACCGTTGGATGAGTGCAGCCGAAATCATTCCAGTCAAGAAACAAAGGAATTGCCCCTAGGATTGGCGATGGCGTTAACGGTTTTGGAACAGGGAGATTTTCAGGCGCGTTGGGATATTGCCAAGGTTTTGCCACAATGGGGAGAGAGTATTGTAATACCGTTGATCGAGATTCTGGAAGATGAGGAGGCGGATTTAGAGCAACGGTGGTTTGCGGGGCGGATTTTGGGTGGATTTAATACGCCTGACGTGATTCGGACATTGGTGAAATTACTCGATCACAGTGAAGATGAAGAGTTAAGTGCGATCGCAGCTAGTGCATTAGCCGCGATTGGACATTCTGCGGTTGAGGCGTTGACTGATTTGTTGGTGAAACCGGAATCTCGTCTTTTCGCCAGTCGCGCCTTAGCGCAGATGCATTGTGCAGAGGTGATTAATCCCTTATTAAGTGTCGTCCATGATCCCGATGTACAGGTGCGCGTCACCGCCATTGCTGCCCTGAGTCGTTTCCATGACGATCGCATTGTACCCGTTTTCTTGGTGGCATTAAAGGATTATGCAGCATCGGTTCGCAAGGAAGCGGTGATCGGGTTAGGCTTAAGCGCCTCCTCACAAACAGATCTCGATACATTAATCTATCTGCAACCCCTGCTGTATGATCTGAACTTAGACGTCTGTCAGCAAGCCGCGATCGCGATCGGTAGAATCGGTACAGATGAAGCAGCCGAGGCGTTATTCCCCGTTTTGCGATCGCCTTTAACTCCTGTTCCCCTGCAAATCACGGTTATTCAGGTATTGGCGCGGATCGAAACGGCGACTGCATTGGAGTATTTACACCAAGCATTACCCACCGTAGCCGAAGACTCCATTTTAGAAATCGTGCGCGTTTTTGGGCGGATTGAAACCCCAAATCTGAAACACCAAGGCGCTAAAATCTTGCTAGATTTCTTCCAGTCTGGACATCCCAGTGTTGATACAATGGTGATTAAACAAGCATTAGCCTACAGTTGGGGACAATTAGGAATCCGCGACGCCATGAGTGCTTTAACCCAACTTCAGAATGATC
>CAKZMA010000015.1 GCA_937127375.1 uncultured Coleofasciculus sp.
TCCCCCTTTTGAAGGGGGACGGAAGGGGGATCAAAAGGGGGACGGAAGGGGGATCTCAAGGGAAGAGGGGGATCTATAAGGGAAGAGGGGGATCTCAAGGGAAGAGGGGGATCTATAAAAAAAGAGGAGGATCTACACGATAATTGATGGATCAATAATAACAAACTGAACAAATGAGTTAATATCAACCTCCAGCATTAATCACCCTCTCACTCGTTAAATCCAAATCTGGTAGCATCGGTGAAATAATCTGCTGATTACCCTGAAAAACTCGCTCTTCATAAAGCCCTTCTACCCATTCCAAGACTGTAACCTGTTGTTGTATTGGGTCAACAATCCAATATTCGGCAATCCCCCGCGCTGCATATTCAGAACGTTTATACCGATAATCTCGGTCTGCATTTTCTCGTCCCGGTGACACCACCTCAACCACCAACTGAGGCGGGGGCATATCAATCGTTATTGTAGACCGAATTGCCCCCTCTAACGCTGTTGCCAGTTCCTCAGAAAGCACCATTAAATCGGGTAAGCGCGTTGTTGCCCGTGAACCACTCACTACAATTTCTGCCCCGATTCTCAAGCGATAGGAGGGAATTCCTTGTTGGAGAAAATGGCTCAGTAAAAACATGACAATTCGCTGATTTAAATCGCTTTCTGGTGGCATAACAATTAATTCTCCATTAACGAGTTCATACTGGGTATCTGTCCCGTCGTTATAGTTCAGATACTCCTCAAGCGTCATTTTCTGGGATGTGATTGTCATGATGGTTTTGTCTCCTATAAAGATGTATCTATTCAAAAGCTTCTTGAGCGCTGACACCCGCCCGGAGTTCAAACTCCGGGCTAATAGCTCAAGTCAGCTAAAGCTGACTGAATATGGATTTTAGTCCACTTTAGTGGACTTTCTTTTTTGGTTCCTTGGGTTTGAACCCAAGACGGTTGGTGAGACTTGAGTTTAGCGCTAACTTATAGTGGGAGATGCAAGCGTTGATGGCGCTAAAGCGCAACTACAAACTTCACTTACAATCCTAATTCCTCGGCTAAATTATCGGCAATCAAGGCATTAATATCTCGAATGGTTATCCCCGCCGCTTGCACAATATCCTGACGATGGAGAAAATCCTGGAAACTGGCATGATAAATACTATAACGGGTTTGTCCTTCAATCCGTTCCTCCCGTAAAAATTGATCCCAATCATCCAAAACTTCCTGCACGGTTAATGCATCTTCTCCCGCAAATTGGGAAATTAGTAACGATGATACGGGTTTCCGGGCTTCCGCTAAAACATAGACGATTTTAATCTTAGTTCGCGGTAAGGGTTTAGCTGTCATTCCCATGCGTTGCCAATGCTGGTAATAATATTGCTGTAAACCTTGGGGTAAGTTGGCAAGATTTAAATCCTGATACGCGCCAGACTCGATATCTTCTAAGACATAGCGCAAATACATGAAGTTGCGATCGCTCTTTTGTGCCAGAGTGGTGATAAAGGTGGCTGTGTCTTGTCCCTGATTCTCTACCCATTGTTGCAACGAGGGCTTTTTCTGAACCTGTTGCTCAATATAACGCTGTACGTCTTGTAAACTTTCTGCCCCATACTCCATTAAATTAAATAGGTAGGGCTTATTCACGGTTAAGGGAACATACGTCTGGCGTTTTGTCAAGATGAAATAAATGCCATTGGGTAAAGACTGGGGAAGATAGAGAACATTTGCCCCATCGGTTTGACTCTTCATCTCCACCTCATCCAACGCATCCACTGCAATCACGATGGGGGAATAGTGAGGGGCAATTTCGGTTAACAGTCGCGCCAAGAAATTGCCATCGCGGGTATTCTCTGGATGTAAGGGCAAATCATAGCGTAACTGATAGCGTTCAATTAACTGGCGGCAAACACTCTTGAGGAAATCATCAGCGCGATTGATGCCTTGCGATCGCACATTAAAGTATGCCACACATCCGGTCTGTCGCACATATTCGGCTAATATGGCACTTTTGCCTACACCAGGATCAGCTTCAATAATAAAATACCCATTCGGCTGCTGCTGTAAGAAGTCCTGAATCGCCCGAAACACAAACTCGCGCCCAACAAATCCTTCTGTCTTCTCCGCAATCAGGGATTGAAACTGAAGCGGAACCGCCGGATGTGTGGATAACTGGTTATGGATACGTTCTAACCAGCCTTTTATTTCACCCATATCTTGTCCAATAGTTGTCAGGGATGCTTCGATATCCTCAACCGTCACCTGCTGCGTTTTCAAATTAGCGTTAATCTGAGTCAGCAATTGTCCCTGAACAATATCCCGCAATACCGGATTATTCTGCATCTCCACTGCAAAACAGGCACACATCCGTTCAAACAAGCCTACCTGGGGAGTTACAGCCTTAGTTTGGTAATATGCGATCGCATCCTCCTGCTGTAAGACTACCATCAATTGTTGACGTACCACCTGAATCGTATCCCCAACCAACGCCCCATCTGGGGTTAGCAGGGAGTCAATATCAACCACAGGTGTCACCGCTAATTCGCCAAATTGCCCCTTTTCCAGCTTCTGCAAATCCGCCTTTAGCCGTTTTAACTTTTGATCTAGCCAACTTACCTCATTTTTGTATTGAGGTAGACAATCCCAGATACTTTTATTCTCACCAATCAATTCACGCAGACACTCTTCCACCAAACTTTGCTGCGCCAACAAAAACGCCCGCCCCATCGCCCTTTGTATCGTCGGCGTCTCCCCAGGTTTCAGGCGATTCATCATCCTGATGAAAGTATCCAACCCCAAATCCGCCTTATTCCCAATAATCCCCGATAGGGCGGCGACAAAAACAAACCCTCCTAACCCGCTAATCAATTCCATCCCATCAGTCTCCTATCCCATAGCCTTAACCTCTATCTTGACATTGACCCAACCGCCATCCTCTAGGATATGTCCAGTAATAGCCATTCGTGGCAAATAAAACATAGAGACATTCCCCCTGAACGCCGCTCAATTATCAACCCAACTTTATCTTCTCCATACCGATAAAACTTGCACCCCAACCGCTAACCCCCTCTGCGTTCCTCTGCGCTTTCCCTCTGCGTTCCTCTGCGTTAAAAAAATACCCCATCCCCCCATCACCTTATACTAATAATGCGTCCCCGACTTGCGATGATGCACCGCCGTTACCCCATCCGATAACACCTTGCCATTCGTCACCACCCCATAAATCAACCAATGATCCCCACATTCCATCCGATTATCCACCGTACATTCCACATACGCCAAAGCATCGCTAAGAATCGGACAACCATTTTCCCCATCCTCTGTCGCCACCCCTGCAAAGCGGTCTTCCCCAGGGGCAAAGGGTTTGAGAAAATGCTTCATTAACCCCAAATGTTTCCCTTCCTCTAAAATATTCACGACAAATTGATCCCCCTGATACATCAACGACTCAATCGCCCGGTCTTTCGCCACCGCAATGGTTAAACCTGGTGGATTAAATGTGGCTTGGGAAATCCAATCTGCCAACATCGCCCCCGTCAGTTCTCCCTGCTTCGCCGTAATCATACAAAGTGACCCAATTAACCGCCCCACAGCCTGTTCTGTGCGGGCAACTTGGGCATCACTGACGGGTTGGCGAGACGTGCGAGATTTCTTGGCTTTCTTCAGGGCTTGAGCAAAATCCGTTCCCGCTTCTTCGGCGTATTTGAGTGTGGCTTCCGTGGGCTTAAACTTAACCCGAATCGTCTCAAAGCCAAACTTATACCCCGCATCCTTAAACTTATTTTCAATCAAATCAATGGCTTCACCACTCCAGCCAAACGACCCAAAAACCCCCGCCAGTTTGGTTTTCGTTGCTGTGGATAAAACAATTCCCAAAGCGGTTTGAATCTGGGTGGGTGCATGACCCCCTAAGGTAGGAGAACCCATAACAAACCCCTCTGCCTTTTCCACAGCAGCGCGAATCTCCTCCGGGTCAGCGATTTCGCAGTTAATCGATTCTACCCCAACTCCAGCCTTAGTAATCCCCCGTGCGATCGCCTGGGCAACGGTTCCGGTATTCCCATAAGCTGAAGCATACAGCAAGGCGACGCTTATGTCTTGGGTTTTTTGCCTCTCACACCATTGGCGATAGGATTGGGTCAGGGGAATTAAGCTGTAGCGTACCAATTGCCCATGACCTGTAGCATACAGCCTTGCTTGCACCTCCTCTACCTTATCCAGTGCCTTTTCCACCTGTCGCGCATGGGGTGCCATAACGCAATCGAAATAATAGCGGCGGTGTTCGCTAATTGTTGTCCAGCCTTCATCCATTACTTGATCTCCACACAGATGGGCACCAAATAACTTATCGGTAAATAGAACTTCGGTGTGCGGGTCGTAGGTACACAGGGCATCGGGCCAACGGGGATTCGGGGTGGGGATAAATTGGAGATGATGACCCTTGCCTAAATCCAGGGTTTCATCCCCCCGCGCCACTGTTATTTTTAAATCCGGTGCATCTAAGATACCACGCAGCGCGATCGCACCGGGATTGGAACAGACAAATTGTATCTGAGGGGCGAGTTTGAGTAAGGCTTTTAGGGTAACGCCTCGGTTGGGATTGACGTGACCGAGGATGACATAATCGATTTGTTTGGGGTCGATACGGCGTTGGAGTTCGGTTAAAAAGATTTCGGTGAAGGATTCGCCCGGAGGGTCAATCAGGGCAATTTTATCGGCTTGAATCAGATAGGAATTGGCGGTGGTGCCGCGTTGTAGGGCATATTCGATTTCAAATTTGAGTCTATCCCATGTCCGGGAACGGAGAACAGTGGTGTCGGAGGCGATGGGAAGGACTTGAACGTCGCGAGGGGTAGGAGAGTTCATGGTTGAGTTTGGGGTGAATGTTTTTTTTAACGCAGAGGGACGCAGAGGGAAGCGCAGAGGTTCGCAGAGGGGGGTTAGAGGTGATTGACGACTCGTTTGAGGTTCATGGTTGAGTTTGGGGTGAATGTTTTTTTTAACGCAGAGGGACGCAGAGGGAAGCGCAGAGGTTCGCAGAGGGGGGTTAGAGGTGATTGACGACTCGTTTGATGCCGTCTTTGAGATGGATGACGTTGAAGTTGATTAGGAGTCCGAGTTTTTGGTGGGAGAGTTTGAGGTAGGTTAGGAGTTGGGCGGTGTGGATGGGATGCAGGGTGTCAACGGCTTTGAGTTCAACCATGACTTTGTTTTCGACGAGTAGATCGATTCGATATCCACATTCGAGGCGAATCTCTTCATAGACTAAGGGTAAGGGTTTCTGGGGTTCAAAGTTTAAGCCAGCCTTGTTCAGTTCATATCTCAAACAGGCTTCATAAGCTGACTCCAATAAACCCGGTCCTAACGCCGTGTGTACCTTCATCGCCAACCCAATGACTTTTCCCGACACTTCATTCTCAGTCATCCTCTGCGTACCTCTGCGTTGACCTCTGCGAACCTCTGCGTTTTAATAATAATTCCCCACTTTACGATGGTGAACCGCCGTCAATGCATCCGCCTTAGACACTCGTCCAGCGTCAACAGAGGCGTAGACAATCCAATGGTCACTCAACTCCATCCGACTTTCTACCTTACACTCTACATACGCTAACGCATCGGTGAGAATCGGCAATCCATTCGTCGCTGTTTGCGTCTTCACCCCCTCAAACCGATCGGCACCTGGGGGAAAGCGCTTGAGGAAGTGCTTCATTAACGCCTGATAATTGCCTTCTTCTAAAATATTCAGCACAAAGCGATCGCTAACTTGCATCAAAGACTCAATCGCCCGATCTTTAGCCACCGCAATGGTTAAGCCAAGAGGTTTGAAGCTGGCTTGGGATACCCAGGAGGCTAACATGGCACCGTTGATATCACCTTTGTGGGCGGTAATAATATATAGTCCGCCACTGATCCGTCCTAGGGCTTTGTCGAGATCACTATCCAGGGATTTCCGTTGCTTAATTTCGCGATCGCGGGTGAGGATTTGCCCCATATCTGTTCCGGCTTCTTCGCAGAGTTGATAGGTGGCTTCGGTTGGGGTTTCTTTGACCCGAATCGCGGCAAATCCTTCTTTGAGTCCAAGGTTGCGGAATTGACTCAATAGGGGGTCAATGGGTTCGTCATCTCCGCCATACGATTCAAAGATACCTACGACTTGCTTGGATTTTACAGCAGCCAGAACGGTACTCACGGCGGCGGTAGCGGCTTTATTCGACGCGGGAGGCATCGCAATCGCCAGTCCCCCGGCGCGACTTACGGTTTCCTGGACTTCCTGCGGATCAGCCGATTTTAAGTCCATCATTTCCACACCCACCCCAGTTTTGGTGATGCCTCGGGCAATGGCTTGGGAAAGGCGATCGCTATAACCGTAATCGGACACATAAAAGACGATGACGGAGGTTTCGGCTTTTGCCTGGGCTTTACTCCAGCGCCGATACCGATCCACCCATTCGCCCACATGATTCAATAATAGGGGACCATGACCCGTGGCGACGGTGGTTACCTCTCCCAGCTTATCCATCCGTTTTAGGGCGGAGAGAACGGAACGGGCATTGGGTGCCATTAAGCAGTCGTAGTAGAAACGGAAGTCGGCTTCTATGGCATTAATGTCTTCGTCGTAGGTGCTATCGGAACAGTAATGCATCCCAAACGCATCACAGGTAAACATCACTTGGGTTCCGGCATCGTAGCTGAAGATGGTGTCGGGCCAATGCAGGTTGGGGGCATTGACAAATTCCAAGACATGACCTTCGCCTAAGTCCAGTTGATCGCCGTTTTTGACGATTTGCTGTTTGAAGGGGTGATGCACCAAGTCTTCTAGGAATTTAATCGCCACTTTTGATCCCACGACAGTAATCTCTGGCGCGAGTTGGACGATATCCTTAACCAAGCCACTGTGATCGGGTTCGGTGTGGCTAATAATCAGATAATCAATCTGGCTGGGGTCAATCAACCCCTTGAGACTATCTAAGTAAAGTTCACGAAACTTTTCATGGGAGGTATCCACCAGGGCAATTTTCTCACCCCGAATCAGGAACGAGTTATAGGTGGTACCGTTTTGCAGCCCAAACTCAATATCGAAGCGATCGCGATCCCAGTCTAAGGAACGGATAGCTGTTGTATCTGGCGCGATTTCGCCCGTCTGCATGGTTAAGCGCTTCTGGGTGCGATCGGTGAGTACTACCATTGATGTTGACTCCTGTATCAGCAACGTTTATTAAAACGATTTATATTTTCTTCATTTTTACACGATCAACCCCAGGGGCTTTATCAGAAATCCTTATAGGTGTTGAGTAGAAATACC
>CAKZMA010000016.1 GCA_937127375.1 uncultured Coleofasciculus sp.
TTGAACAATAATTCTCTGATTAGCGATAAATAAGGTGGGCATTGCCCACCCTACGCAAAAGTCCTCATTCTTGGGGTGCTAGTTGCTCAAACTACTTTTCAGTCATCGTGTAAGCCCCATCCCAGTCATCAGCTGGTGGTTCTTGGAGAAAATGTTGACATCGCTTCAGGTGTAATGCAGCGGCTTTATCATTTTTGTCAAATTCTTCCATGATAATGCCAAATTCACCCATCGCCCGGGTAAACTTCCGGTTGAGATAATGCTCCCGTCCTTTGTGGTAATGTTCAATAATTTCCTCTTTTTCAGCAGAAAGGGGATCAGAACGCAGTCCCACCAGTTCGTAAATTCTGACAGGCTTATTCTTGCCTTTGACACGAATGCAATCGAGTTCCCGATACCAAATCCTATCCTGGCAGGGAGCAAAGGTATATTCGCTAATGATAATGTCACAGCCATATTGCTTACTGGCACCTTCTAGGCGGGAGCCTAAGTTGACACCATCGCCAATGGCGGTGAACTCCATCCGCTTACTCGAACCAATATTGCCACTAATTACGCTGTCCGAGTTAATCCCAATCCCAATTCGGATTTCTTCTTTTTTCTGGGCTAAACGACGAGCATTAAAATCTTCCAATCGGTGGCGCATATCCACAGCCGTTTGTACCGCTCTCCAAGCATGATCGGGTAGGGGTAAGGGCGAACCAAATACCGCCATAATTGCATCGCCGATATATTTATCGAGAGTGCCTTTGTGCTTGAAAATTGCCTCGACCATCGATTCAAAATAGTCATTGAGCATCCCCACCACTTCTTCGGCTTGGAGTTTTTCGGTTAAAGTGGTGTAGCTGCGAATATCAGAAAACAGCACCGAAACTTCTTTGCGATCGCCTCCCATTTTGGCATCACCCAGTTTCAGCAGTTCTTCTGCCAATTCCTGGGTCATGTACCGATACATGGTACTCTTGAGGCGCTTCTCATCGCTGATGTCGTCCATCACCACCAACGCGCCATACACATTGGTCAGATCACTCGTATCCGCGATGGAGTTAATCGACAAATGCACGCTATGTTCTTCATTACTGGGCGTCAGCAGCGTTTGATCGGGGTAGTACTGATTGCGGTCTTTCTCATTTTTGGCGTCTAAGCCATTCTGTAGTAATTGAGCAAAGCTAGCAAGGCTACCCTCTTTCTCTTTAATTTTGATCAATTCGGAAACTGATCGTCCTTCGATAGTATCTCCCTTACTAAAGCCCAACAGTTGCTTGGCACTTTCATTCGCGGCGATAACTTTACCGACTTTGTCTGTAGAAATTACACCATTGGTTAGACTGCGAAGGATATCCCGCTGCATTTGCTCCTGCTGTTTAACCGTGGCAAACAGCTTCGCGTTTTGCAGCGCCACACCCGCTTGGATATTAAATGCTTCCATAAAAGCGACATCGCTTTGATCGAAACTCGCCTTCCAGCATTCGGGTGTGTCTTGTTCTTCTTTATCGGGATCGGGCTGGTAAGGAGGAAACTCTCCCTTCTTTTTCTTATTCACTAATTGAGTGACGCCAATTAACTCGCCATCGGCGTTATAGACTGGCATACACAGCAAGCTACAGGTGCGATATCCCGTATTGCGATCGGTTTCCCTGGATGTCTCTGAATCGGGATGATTGTATAGGTCAAAGGGGATATTGAGAATTTCACCCGTCAGCCCGACTCGACCCGCAAAACCCGCTCCGATGGGAACCCGCAGTTCTTTCATCGAACCCCCAGCCTGAGGAATCTTTGTCCACAAATCATTGCGTTCGTGATCAATCAACCACAAGGTCGAGCGATCCGCATTCATTAGCTCCTTGGCTTCCTCCATCACCCGCTTAAGGGTTTCTTCCAAGTCCAAACTGCTCTTACTCAGGGATTCAGTCGCCTTCATCAGAGCATTCGCCGCTCGCTGTTGCTGAGTTGCCAGGTAAAATGACTTGGACGATTCCAGAATCAGGCGGATGGAGGGGGCAAATTCTTCAAAAAGTTTCTGGTCGGTTTCGCTAAAACCCTGTTGATCAATTTTTTCTTCTAAGGGTAAATCATCCTCCGGCTCATGATCCGGCTTCAGCTTATTCAACAGCTGAACCACCGCCACCAAGTCTCCCTTCTCATTGAGTAAGGGAAGCGTCAACATGGTATACGTCCGGTAACCGGTTGTCTTATAGAGCTTTTTAGACCCTTCCGATCGCGGATCATCGAAGAAATCGTAGGGATTATTGACAACTTTTTTAAACGTTGCCACTTCCCCAGCAATTCCCTGATCAGCCGGAATCCGCAGTTCTATGGTTTTTTCATTCTCACCCTCGGCGACGATCGAAAATAATTCATTCTTATTGTCATCCAGTAAAAATATCGTTGTCCGGTCTGCACCCAACAGCTCTGCTGTCTTCAAGGTGATGGCATTGAGCATCTCCTGAAGAATTGTCTCAAACCCTTGGCTGTCGAGGAGCATGGACAGGGTTTGATGAACAACTTCGAGCTTCTTTTCCACCCCCGTAACAACTTCTTTGAAACTGTCTTGAGTCAGGGGGGCAAGAAACGCCGTAAATGTTCCATTAGTGGTCGCTAGGGCACCAGCAGAGGCAGATTGATGTTCATGCGCTCTTTGGTCGTCAGTATAGATTGGGGTTATATCAACGGTATCTCCATTGTGATCCGCAGACCTGGGTGAAAATGCAGCTGTCATATTTCTCGTTAGGGTCAGAGAACATTCCTGGCATACGAATAAGATTACTCTATCAGTTAAAGTTTTACCACTCAGGTTTATTTTATCGGCAAGATGAGGGAGCTGGGGGAG
>CAKZMA010000017.1 GCA_937127375.1 uncultured Coleofasciculus sp.
CTACACACGGACTGGACTAGAGTGCTACAGTTGAAGCATAGCACTACAGTATTGAATCAGGGTGTTCAGGCGATCGCGGATGATAGCCACCCTAGACTGAACCGTTGCAGAATGTCGCGCCGTCCGCAACATTAACATATCAGTTTCTAGCAGTCGGATATGTCTATGGATTTCGGTTTGCCTAGACTGCCATATTGATACTTGTTCCTGATGAACCTCATCGGGATTGAGCGTGATAATTCGCCCTTGAAAGAGCTGCTTCACCGCCTGGAAACGCTCCTGGATCTCGGTTTGGTCTAACTCTTGACTCTGGGTGCAGGCGTGCAGGTCATCTAGGACATGTTTAAAGTCCTGATAGGATTGCCGTTGGGAGGGGACTAACATTATCAGACAGGTTGGTCTAGAATAAATGTAAAGAATCTTGTATTTTTGTTTATAAATACAAGAATTTGCCACCAAGCTGAAGATCAGGGTTCAGTCTGAGAGTCAGTTGGCATTCTCATCGCCGAGTAACCAAGGTAGGGACTATCTGCCAAAACGGATTTCTCCGAAAACAGTTACGGTTTGCTGTCTTAGCGACCAGCGATTGACAACCATCCGCAAAAATTTCAGCGTGTTGGCTTCAACCCAGTCCTTTGGTTATTCAAGATTTTACTGGAAATCAAGTCCGTGACCGAAGTGACCTGTTGCTTCTGTATCCGGTAACAAGGGTGGATATCTGGTAGTTCATGTTACTATTTCTCATCTAGGTCTGATTACTATACAGATAATCTAGGGAATTTGACCCATTTCTGGAATTCACAAAAACCGATAACTATACCACTAAACAGAGATCTTACTGCCATTACCGTTGAACTATCCTTATTATTTATAGATCTGTCAGGGAAAGAATTATGAGTGCCACTGTCCTACCCACCACCTATAACCTAGACGTTCCCAACTGGTTGCAAGAGTGTTTATCAACAGCCTCTGACCCATCAACGCCGGATGACGCGGCGTTAGTGGTGCGGGCGTTTGAATTTGCTTATCAACTGCATTCGGAACAATATCGAGCCTCTGGAGAACCTTATATCGCCCATCCCGTAGCCGTTGCTGGCTTATTAAGAGATTTAGGCGGCAACAGTACCATGATGGCGGCTGGCTTACTCCATGATGTGGTCGAAGACACGGATGTCACGTTGGAGGAGATTGAATCAATTTTTGGTGCAGAGGTTCGCCATTTAGTCGAAGGCGTCACCAAACTCTCCAAATTTAACTTCTCGAGTAAAACCGAACGCCAAGCCGAAAACTTCCGCCGCATGTTCCTCGCCATGGCGAAGGATATCCGCGTGATTGTGGTCAAGTTAGCAGACCGTCTGCATAATATGCGGACATTAGAACATCTTAAGCCACAAAAACAGCGGGCGATCGCCCAGGAAACCCGCGAGATTTTTGCCCCCTTAGCCAATCGCTTGGGGATTGGGCGGCTTAAGTGGGAGTTAGAAGATTTATCCTTTAAGTACTTAGAACCGAATGCTTATCGCAAAGTACAGAAACTGGTTGCCGAACGGCGTCAAGACCGGGAGGAACGATTAACCCAGGTTTCGCAAATTCTGCGAGGGCGTCTCGATGAAATGGGCGTTCGATGTGTGGACTTGAATAGTCGTCCTAAGCATCTGTATGGAATTTATCAGAAGATGCAGCGTCGCAATAAGGAATTTCACGAAATTTATGATTTAGCGGCGATGCGGATCATCGTGGAGACCAACGAAGGGTGCTATCGGGCATTAGCTGTCGTCCATGATGCCTTTCGACCGATTCCCGGTCGGTTTAAAGATTATATCGGCTTACCTAAACCCAATCGTTACCAGTCTCTACATACAGGCGTGATTGGCTTCCATGGGCGTCCTATTGAAGTGCAGATTCGTACCCTGGAAATGCATCGGATTGCCGAATATGGGATTGCCGCACATTGGAAGTATAAAGAAACCGGGACGTCTGATCCAACTCGGATTGGCGCAGACGATGACAAGTTTACCTGGTTGCGACAGTTGCTGGAATGGCAGAATGACCTGAAAGACGCCCATGAGTATATCGAAAGTGTCAAAGATAATTTATTTGACGATGATGTCTACGCCTTTACCCCCGATGGAGATGTGGTATCCCTGAGTCGGGACGCAACGCCTGTAGACTTTGCCTATCGGATTCACACCGAGATTGGTAATCACTGTGCTGGGGTGAGAATTAATGGTCAGTGGCGAGTTCTGGATACACCGTTAAAAAATGGGGATATCGTGGAAATTATCACCCAGAAAAATAGTCACCCCAGTTTAGACTGGTTGAACTTCGTCGTCACGCCCAGTGCCAGAAACCGGATTCGCCAATGGTACAAGCGATCGCACCGCGATGAAAATGTGGCACGAGGTCGAGAATTGCTGGAGAAGGAATTGGGTAAAAATGGATTTGAATCCTTACTCAAATCAGAACCCATGCAATCCGTTGCCGAACGCTGTAATTATCAAAATGCTGAGGATTTACTGGCGGCATTAGGGTATGGAGAAGTCACCCTGAATTTAGTGGTCAATCGGTTGCGCGATGCAGTAAAAGCCACACAACCCCTTGAAACCGAACCCGAAGAAATCGAAGATTTAGTTCCATCGTTACCGACGGCGAAGGAAACAAGTGACCAGTGGACGATTAAAGGTGAACCCATTGCAGGGGTTGAGGGATTGATGCATCGGATTGCTGGGTGTTGTAATCCGGTTCCCGGCGAACCTATTTTGGGTGTCGTCACCCGATTGCGGGGAATTTCGATTCATCGTCAAGGCTGTCCCAATGTGGAAAATATTGAGGGAGACCGATTAGTTCCGGTGAATTGGAATCCGACGGATCAAGAGAGTGGGCGTCCACAAACCTATCCGGTTAATATTCAAATTGAAGTGTTGGATCGGGTCGGGGTTTTAAAGGATATTCTTTCCCGCTTAAGTGATCATCATATCAATGTGCGGAAAGCTCAGGTGAAAACTCAAGACGGTAAACCTGCGTTGATTGATTTGTGCATCGATATTCGGGATTACGGGCAGTTGCAGCAAAGTTTTGCTCAAATTAAAAAGATGAGCGATATTTTGAATCTGCGGCGGATCAGCGATATTAATGAATGAACAGGTTCAAGTCGTGACGCGCCATTTTAGTCTGTAGGGGCGGGTTTCACTATTATCGTTTTTTACCTCAAAAGGGATGCAACTAAACCCGCCCTGACCGATGTGTAGGAGCGGGTTCCACTATTTCCGTTTCTGACTTCACAAGGGATGCGACGGTAATTA
>CAKZMA010000018.1 GCA_937127375.1 uncultured Coleofasciculus sp.
AGAGGGGCTGGGG
This sequence comes from uncultured Coleofasciculus sp., assembly GCA_937127375.1. Classification (GTDB taxonomy): domain Bacteria; phylum Cyanobacteriota; class Cyanobacteriia; order Cyanobacteriales; family Coleofasciculaceae; genus Coleofasciculus. The sequence goes on from CAKZMA010000018.1 coordinate 14, forward strand.
GTGAGGGCTGGCTTGGGAGAGGGGCTGGGGGTGAGGGCTGGCGTGGAAGAGGGGCTGGGGGAGAGGGGTTTGACGCCGTGCGCCCATTTCACCGTAAAATCTATCCGACAATTGTAGCTGTGCCGAGCGACTACGCTAAACTCAATCTTGAGCAACACGAATCATAACACCATTGTTGACAGCTCTTGCATCATGACCAAACCTTTCTCCCCAAATAACCCCGCCCATACCACATTTCTCGACCAGTTTACCAGCCACACTGCTGATGCTTTACACTATCAAAACCAGGCAGTTAGTGAGTCATTGAACCGCAGACAGATTCCGTCAAGCCAAGTCCGTCCTCTGGAGGAAGCCTACTACGTTTCCTTAAAACTCGGTGATAACTTACCGCTTAATCCCATCAAAAAACAAATCTTACAGCAACTTGATGCCGTTGTCTATTTTCTCCGAGATTTTCACATCGGGGTATTCGGTCAGCGTACCAGTATTTTTCATCTTTATGACGTTGAGATTCAAGTCGAATCTAATCTACGCTATCAAGTCACCTTTGAATCAGGAAAACTGTTGATCCAAATTCCCTACTGGCAGATGGCAGTTTTGGATCGCTATCTACCTTACCAGACGTTAAAATACTACTGGCGTAGTGGCAAACATTTACCCCGATTTTCGCCCATTCGCAAGGTATGGTGGTTAGTTGATCCGATTGGCGAATTACGGTCTAACCTTCGTTCCACCCTATTGGTAGCGATTCAAAAGCAAATCTTAGGAATTGATCAACTTTTTGTTAAATTTAACTTACTGGATGACGGCAAACAAACCCACCGAGATGCTCAAGGGAATAATCCGGATAAAACGGGACTCAAAAATAACGCGATCGCGTTCCTTAAGGGAACGGTAAAAGAAGAAAAATTGGGTGTGAATCTCGAACTCGTCCTTGAGAATCAGGACGATGCCAAAATTGCTCAGTTATTAGCAGTCTATAAGAAAAACTTGGCGGATCTAGATCAACTGGAAGAATTGGTGGAAACTGGGGCATTTACCTTACAAGAGAAGCTGAATGAAGAAGAATCGCAAGTCGATGTCAAGATGTTTGGCTTTGTCAATGTTGGGAACTATCATCGGATTGATGTGGCGGTCAATGTCAGTAATGGTTATCTGAAAAAATATGTGGATGTGATTCCGCGCAAGAGTAATATTAAAGCGAGACAATTTGGCTTTGTCAATGTTTATACGATAGATGACATTACCGTAAAACCAAATTTTCACGGGGCGCTGACACTCAATTTTGAAACAGCGGCGTTGGAGAGGGCTTTAAAGGAATTAGAATTAGTGCAGTAAGTGTTGATCATTCGTCCTTTTTCATTTGTCCTTGGTCTTTTGTAAGAGGTTGAGGCTGGCAGGGTAAGAGCATCTCAATTAGGCTTGACATAAGGACTCAGAGGAATTTAAGTACGGAAGACCCGGTGCGATTTCAATCGCCCTAGCAGGTAGTCATTTTTCCGCCATAATCATAATACTGATCAATTAATTTCAGAATCTCCTCATAATCAAAGTTATCCGCGAGTTCCAACACCTGGGTAACAAAGGCAAGATAGTCAGCATTTAATTGGTGGAGTCGCGAAATTTGCTGCTGCACATTTTGAACGTCACCCATTTGAGCCGCTTCATACAGCAGTAGTAGTTCTGCTAGCGGCGGGACTACCACGTCAGGTTCTGGGGATAAAGTGTTGATGATTTGATGCGACTCATCCCCAAGTTCCTGAGATAGAGTTTGGCTCTGACTATCATTAATCATAGTAAAATATGACGTGGGTAAGTTCGTTAATACATCTAAATCAAACCAAAATTTGCTTCCTAGGTTGGGACAACTTTCCAGAAAAATTTTACTTCCCATCAGAGCCAGGATTTTTTGGCTAATGGTTAGCCCTAACCCCGTTCCTTCTGGGCTATGCGAAGCCTCCATCACTTGCTCGAAAGGTAAGAAAATTTTCTCCCATTTTTCTGGAGTAATTCCTATCCCTGTATCTTCAATTTCAAAGCGGATATTGGCAAGAGTTTTTTGTACTTTATCCGTTTGCCTTGATGAAGTTACTTTATGGTCATTCAGTTCACAACTGTAACTCCTGACACTCACTTTTAAAGTGACACTACCTTGATGAGTAAACTTAATTGCATTAGAAAGCAGATTAATTAAAACTTGGCGTAGACGTTTTTCATCAACATATATCTCTGGGGGAAGTGAAGTTAGGGGGAAATAAGCAAATTTAAGTTTTTTCTCTTGAGCTTTGAACTTGAAGAGTTCAGCCAGATGATTTAAAAATAAACAAAAATCAATATAATCGGGGAATATTTCCAGTTTTTGAGCTTCGATTTTAGATAGGTCTAAGATATCGTTAATCAGCGTAAGCAGATGACTACCGCACTGATAAATAACACTAAGCCCCTTGTGTTGTAAAGGCGTGCAATCTGTATTTTTTTGCAGCAGTTGAGCGTAACCCAAAATGCCTGTGAGAGGAGAACGGAGTTCATGACTCATGTTAGCTAGAAACACACTTTTGGCACGGTTTGCGGCTTCAGCTTGCTCAACAGCTTGATGCAAAGCGGCTTCAGTTTGCTGGCGAATCTGAATTTCTTGAATTAGCTGTGCATTTTGCTCAACGAGTTGTTGAGAAAGTCTCTGGAGGCGCAATTGATTCTCGACTCGCGCCACGACTTCTGGGGCTTGAAAGGGTTTAGTAATGTAGTCCACACCGCCAACGGCAAAAGCTTTTAGTTTATCAGCCGTTTCATTTAAGGCACTTAAAAATATGATGGGAATTGAACCAGTGGTGGTGTCTTGTTTAAGAATCGAGCAAACAGTATAGCCATCCATCTGTGGCATTTTAATGTCGAGGAGAATTAAGTCCGGCTGGTGAGAACGAACCGTTTCTAATGCTACCTGTCCACTAATAGCTTTTCTAACTTTATAACCCTCTAACCTAAGAATTGCCGCCAAGGAGCGCAGATTATCTATATTGTCATCTACGATTAAAACACTCGTTTGCTTGTTTACCATAACCACCCTCTGCTCTCGTCGATTGAATTTTAAATAGTGCAGTATAAATTTACGGGAATTGAGTATTCCCCTACCGTCTGATTTCTGCCTCCTGCTTTAGCTCGATACAGTGCCTGATCTGCTTGATTAATTAACGCTTCTATGTTTACTAAAGGATTAGGGATTAGGCTAGACACGCCTAAACTTAAGGTGACATATTTACTGCTCTCTGAACCGCCATGGGGAATCTTGAGATTTTCCACGCCTTGGCGGATAGTTTCGGCAACATGAATCGCGCCTTTGGCATCGGTATTGGGTAAAATGACGGCAAATTCTTCACCGCCATATCGGGCGACTAAATCGGCGGGACGTTTAACTAAGAGGCGGATTTTAGTGGCTACGTTTCGCAGACAATCATCGCCGGCTTGATGTCCATAGGTATCGTTATAACGCTTAAAAAAATCAATATCTCCTAAAATTAAGGAAAGGGGAAGTTGCTCTCGGAATAGTCGTTGCCATTCTCGATGAATATATTGGTCAAATTTGCGGCGATTGGCGATTCCGGTTAAACCATCAATAGTCACTAAATATTTGAGTTTCTGATTGGCTTCAAATAAAGCGGTTTCGACTTTAATCCGCTGCATCAATGTGCCTAACTGAGCCGCGATTAGCTGGATAAAGTCGATTAATCTCGGTTCGGATTCACTCCTGGCTTGTTTGAAAAAGACTAAAATGGCTAAGACGCGATCGCGAAACAGAATCGGTACACCGACACCCGTGTTCAGGTCAAGATTTAACCCCCCTTCAGCACAAAGATAACAGCAAGCCGATTCTGCCGAAATCTCGGTGATCCATTCCGGCTTTTTTGATACCCAAACTCGCCCCGGTAGTCCAATATTCGGCGCAAACGTAGTAGTTTGTCGATGATATCTAAATAATTTAAAGGTGGGATCGCGACTATACCATCCCCGACTACAATCCAGGAGAGTTTCTTTAGGATTAGGAATCCACGCTTCGGCAAAATCCCAATGGATAGTTTGACAAATTTTCGTTAATGTGATGGTTAAGGCAGACTGAAAATCATCGGTTTGGCTAATCCGGTGAGTCAGCGTCAGTAAAAGATGTAATTGGGCATTTTGGTCTTGAAGTTGCTTCTTTTGGGCGAGAAGTTCTTGGCGTTGATGGGCGAGCATCAGGTTATTTTTAACGCGGATTAATACCTCTTGCGCCTGAAAGGGTTTGACAATATAATCTGAACCACCTACGGTAAAGGCTTTCACTTTATCCGTTACGTCATCTAAAGCACTCAAAAAGATAATGGGAATCCTTTGAGTAGCGGCGTTGGCTTTTAGAGTTGAGCAAACGGTATAGCCATCCATTTGCGGCATTTTGATGTCGAGGAGAATTAAGTCTGGCGGGTAGGAACGAATGGTTTCTAACGCCATCTTGCCACTAATGGCTTTTCTCACTTTATACCCAGCACTGCTGAGGATGGCAGCCAGCGATCGCAGATTATCAGGATGGTCATCTACAATTAAGATATTCGCTTTAACATCTAACATCGCTGCCCTCCTCCGTCATAAGTAATAACTCTATTGTAGAGCCAGGTTTAGGGACAATTGTAGAGCCAGGTTTAGGGACAATTGTAG
>CAKZMA010000019.1 GCA_937127375.1 uncultured Coleofasciculus sp.
AAAAGGGGGACTTTGAGTTTATTAATTTCCGGGGGACTTTGAGTTTATTAATTTCCGACCAAGAACTAATGCTCTTTAACTAATAACGCTACAGCATAAGCCGCTATACCTTCTTCTCGTCCCACGGGTCCTAATTTTTCGTTGGTGGTGGCTTTAATCCCAATTTGATCGGGTTGTAATGCTAGAGTCGTGCTGAGGCGATCGCGCATGGTTTTGATGTGAGGCTTCAGCTTGGGACGTTCGGCGACGATTACGGAGTCAATGTTGCTAATCTGCCAACCCTGCGATCGCACTAACTCATTCACCTGACTCAATAACTCTAGACTATCAGCTCCTGCCCATTTTGGGTCGGTGGGGGGGAAATAATGACCAATATCGCCTAGACTCAATGCGCCCAGCATGGCATCCATAATCCCATGGGTGAGGACATCTGCATCACTATGTCCTAGCAATCCTAGTTCGTGGGGAATGTTTACACCCCCCAGAATTAAAGGGCGTCCGTTTCCCAGTTTATGGATGTCGTAACCGTTCCCAATACGGATATTCATGGCTTTTTACCCAAGGTTAACCTAAATAATTTACCAAATCCGTATCACTTAATAATAGTATTATAAATTCTGCTGAAAGCCTAGTCGGGTCAGGTTTTGGGCTGTGTACCTGCACAGTTTTTCCCTTTTTCCCCCTCTTACTCAGGGGTTGGGGGTGAGGGCTGTCGCTTCAATTGACACGAATGCGGTAAAACCCGCCCCTACACGCAACTTCCCCCATGACTAATCCCTAATCACGATTTTCTTTATCAAGTCTTTAACAAACAGATTCTTTTTTAAACTAACAGTGAATTTTTGCCATTCCTGCTCAAAAACAACCATCCAACCCCTTCAATTTTCTCAACATTAAGCTATTCTAAATAGTAAGAAGACCACTCCCTCCTAAATCTAAATAAGCGTTCAACCTCGCTTAAGGTTGTCTACTTATAAATTTTATCGCCGTTGAATTGCGCCAGACGCTGAAACCTTTAACGACGATTTATTATCCGTTTCACGGAACCAGCAACCTTATCTTGAAATTGCTCATTGTACTTAACCTAACTCTCCTATGAAACTCCAACAACATCGCATTCCTGAAGACCAAGCCCAAGACGTTTTGATGCGAGCGGCTCAAATCTATGCCCAGCACAACCAAAGTTATTCGGTACAAGAGCTAATTGATGCTGGAACCGAAGCCCAAATTCCATCAGAGTTTATGGAAGAGGCGATTCATCAGATTGAGTTAGAAAACATCCAAGCTGAGGCTCAACTCCGAAAAGCTAAACGTGGTAAACCTTTAGTTATGGGGTTCGCGATCGCACTTCCGGTACTCATCGCCCTTGGTGTAGCCGGATGGTTGTTACAGAGAAACAGTGTAACCAACGCCGCCGTCAGTCAGCCCGCCCAGACAGAAGAGACGATATCCCCACCCACTACAGTTAGTGATGCCAATGTCGCACCCAGTAACTTCAAATGTGCAGGCTTGACCCTCAACGGCGCTGATTTGAGTGGCAAAAATCTCAAAGGTGCCGATTGTACCAATGCCGATTTAGCATACGCGAATTTGGCAGGAGCCAATCTCGAAGGGGCAAATCTAAGTCATTCTAACTTAGAAGGTGCTAATCTAAATGGCGTTAATCTCAACGGGGCAGATTTAGCGGGAGCGAATTTAGCAGGGGCAAACCTAGACGGTGCTAACCTGGAAGGCGCGAACCTGAGCAATACGGATTTAAAAAATGCCAATCTCAACAACGCCACTATCACAGGAACCGATATGGCGGGAGCTAACTTAGACGGGGCGAACTTGAATAATGCCCAACCCTAAGCGGTTCGCCGTAATGGGAGCATCTTGCTCCCCCAGCTTCCCCAGCTTCCCCATCTCCCCCATCTCCCCCATCTCCCCCATCTCCCCTGACCGAGGTTGCGAAATGTTCTCTAGCAACTGTTGTAGGTTGGCTGATTTGTTAGAGTCCTTTAAGGATAAACTAAAACAGATCTCAGTGAATCTACATACCACAACCTCAACATGATGAAAGAACTTGACCTGAAAAAGACCATTGACGTACTCAACACCATTATGGAGTTTGAGTTGGCTGGTGTCGTGCGTTACACTCATTACTCCTTGATGATCATTGGTCCCAACCGAATTCCCATTGTCAACTTTTTTAAGGCACAGGCTAGTGAGTCTCTACTCCACGCTCAACAGGTGGGAGAAATTATCACAGGCTTAGAAGGTCATCCCAGCCAAAAGATTGCGCCCATCGAGGAAACCTACCAACATTCTGTGCAGGATATTTTGCAGGAAAGCCTTAATCATGAGAAAAAAGCCTTAGATCTCTATAAAGACCTTCTGGATATCGTGGAAGATGCTTCCATCTATCTCGAAGAATTTGCCCGGGGTCAAATTGGTCAGGAGGAAATGCACAACATAGAGATTAAGAAGATGATGCGTGATTTTAGCTTAGGGGTTACTGAATAAGTATTGTGGTGAGGGGAGGAAACAGGGAATGGAGAACAAAGAACGGGGAATGGGTGGGCTGTGGCATTTTTCTGGTTTCCGAATACTCCCCAAGCTGCACCGGGTATTGCTTCTATTCAACTCAAGCGGATGGGTTAGAAACTCATTCGTTATTCGTCATTCGTCATTCGTTATTCGTTATTCGTTATTCGTTATTCGTTATTCGTTAAGCTGTCATGCATTTAAATTGGGTATTAGTAGCGAGCAAGATGCAAAGCCTGCGGCATGGCTTCGCTAAACGCACTACGGTAAGGATTTCGCCATTATTGACATTAAGGTTTAAATGCAAAACAGCTTATTCGTCATCATAAGTAGGACAATTAATAGTTTATTGTTACATTTTTGTGAGCGATCGCATCAGGTAGCATCCCATTTTCGTAAAGAAAGATGTGATATATAGACAGATCGTCATTGAAACATCTACTATTGGTCTAATCTTTTAACCCGATCAACCGTGTGCTTGTCTGCCGTGAGTCAACGGTGGCTCAAGTTTGTCTGGAAAATTTTAGCGTGAATCCGACCTGTAAGTTGTCCGGATAGGTTGCCGTTGCTGTTGAAGGATAAAGCTTATTGTTCCAAGAATCGATTAATATGAAGAAAATCTTTTCCCGTCGCAGTTTAGCTCGCCAAGTTCGTGAAGAAGCCGCTGAAATTGCCTTTTTGCGCCCCCATCCTGAGCATTTAAATAATGGTGAGGAGTCGGCTTATCGGAACTCTGAGAATGAACTCAGTTATATTGCCAACTATTCCAAAGGGTTACCCCATAATGATTTAGGTGAAGTCGATCAAAAGGCTTACCGCCTCTTACTCAAAGCATTGTGTAGTGGCAATCCTGATGATTTTGAGGCAATACCACGGGGCTGTACTCACGGCAAATCTGAGTTATCTGAATCCAGTTCTGAGGAAAAGAAACGCCTAGGTTGTCGTCGATTAATCAATCCACAAGCGGCGTTAGCCTTTGATTTAGAAGGACCCGATGCTCAGTCATTAACGATTCGCCCTGCTCCCCGTATTGATGGGGCAGAAAATGCTTGTGAAGCCATAGAACTTTACTGGATGGCGCTGTTGCGGGAGGTTAATTTTACCGACTTTCGCGATAACTGCGACATTGAAAAAGCCGCCGAAGAACTCTCAAACTGCTCGGATTTCCGGGGACCAAAAGAAGATGGTAAAGTGACACCGGATGTGATTTTCCGAGGGTCTACGCCGGGAGATGTGGTGGGTCCTTTTGTCTCGCAATTTTTGCTCAAAGATATCCAATATGGCACGCTGAAAATTAACCAACGCCAACGGACGGTTGTTCCCAACAGCGACTTTATGACCGATTATAAAATGTGGTTGGCGGTGCAAAATGGCTTTGATTTCAGTGGTCAGGATAAATGTGACGACGTGCCGCGCTATATTCGGAATATGCGGGATTTAGGCAATTATGTGCATTTTGATGCCCTCTATCAAGCTTATTTGAATGCTTGTTTGATTTTATTGGATATGGGCGCACCGTTTGATCGGGGAAATTTCTATATCACCTCAGAAAATCAGGATGGGTTTGGTACGTTTGGTGGACCGCATATCCTCAGTTTAGTTACAGAAGTGGCGACGCGAGCCTTAAAAGGGGTTTGGTATCAAAAATGGTTTGTGCATCGGCGGCTACGCCCTGAAGCCTTTGGTGGACTGATTCACAATCATTTAACGGGACGGGCGGAGTATCCAATTCATCCAGAGATTCTCAATTCCCAAGCCCTCAAAGCGATGTTTGATAAAAATGGTAATTATCTGCTACCGCAAGTGTTTCCCGAAGGATCACCGACTCATCCGGCTTATGGTGCGGGACATGCAACAGTGGCGGGGGCTTGTGTGACGATGTTAAAGGCGTGGTTTGATGAGTCTTATCAGATACCCAAGCCAATGGTGCCCAATGAGGATGGGACGCAGTTGGTGTCTTATATCCCCTATAGTGGACCCGGTACAGAGGTTCTCACCGTAGGCGGTGAATTGAATAAGCTAGCGGCAAATATTTCCATTGGTCGCAACATGGCAGGTGTACACTGGCGGACAGACTACACCGAATCGGTAAAATTGGGAGAAGCGATCGCGATCGGGATTTTGCAGGAGCAAAAGCTGACGTATAACGAGGATAGCTGTTTCTCACTGACTAAGTTTGATGGTACAGCAATTACCATCTAAATTTGAATAGCAGCATCAGAATTTAGTAGAGACGTTGCATGCAACGTCTCTTGTCCCCAGTTATTTGCCCACTGCTCTAGTTGTTATAGTTGACCGCCACTTGGTATACTCTTCCCCAACCTGCCATGCTGACAACCACCAACCGCCTGACTCTTGAAGAATACTTGAAGTATGACGACGGGACAGACACTTGCTATGAACTGGTTAATGGAGAGCTAGTCCCGATGAGCTTGGGTACTGGAAAACATGGAGCCATTTTAAAATTCTTGGAACGCACCTTTGATAACCAATGCGCTCAAATAGGACAAGAATGGACAGCCTTGGCTGGAGTTGTCGGTGTGCGTTCTCCCCGCGCTGGTCGATGGGATACCGTTCGTATTCCTGATGTCGTCGTGATTCCTCTAGAACAGTGGCGTAACCTGCAAAATCGTGAAGCCGTTATTGAATTAAATGAACCCCCACCTCTACTCGTTGTTGAAGTCGTCAGCGAATCGACGAAAAGCACCGACTATCGTGCCAAACGAGCCGAATATAGCGTTTTGGATATTCCTGAATATTGGATTGTTGACCCTCTAAATGCTAAAGTCACGGTTCTTGCTTTAGTCGAAGGTTGGTATGACGTGGTGGAGTTTGTGGGCAGCAATTTGATTCAATCGGGGATATTTCCTCGCCTCGAACTTACGGCTGAACAACTATTAGGCGGTAATGTTTAATTCAGC
>CAKZMA010000020.1 GCA_937127375.1 uncultured Coleofasciculus sp.
TGCTGGAAACGATACCATCTACGTGGGTAATGGCGACAATATCATCTATGGTGGTTTAGGCAACAATACTATTTGGCTCGGTGGCGGTCAAGATACGGTTATCCTAGAATTAGGCGATGGCTTCGATAGCATCCACAACTTCCAACTGGATCAAACCATCTTCCAACTCGGAGCAGGTTTAACCACAGATGATCTGTCTATCTTTGATAGCACAAATGGAGCAGAAATTTTTGCTGGTAGCGATCGCCTAGCTGTGGTAAATTGGACGCAAGCTAGTGTCATCCAAAACAATCTCTCCAGTATCTTTGTCTAATCAGATCAGCTAAGTAGGTGGGACGAATTAAATGTAAAACGCACATCACTAAAAGCATTAGGGTGAAAGCGCTTCTTTATAGCAGCTGCTAAGGCGTTTAGTACACATCATTTATGTTATAGACGCGCCATGGCGCGTCTATAACACAGTTCTTTTATCTAACGATTGTTTCTTGTCGCTATCATTATTAGGGATAAAACTCGTGCGATTGCTCTTTTGTAAACTACTATTTTATTCGAGGTAGAAATGCAAAACTCCCACAATCATTGGAGTATTGAGTAGCGAAAATCGAAACGCGATCGCACTCTACCCAATCAACAGGCGGTTGCGATCGCCAAATCCCAGACACAATCTCAACTTGACACTTGACTTTGACGTGCTTAGCTCAGATCAGCTAGGCTAGACTTGTACAATTAAATAGACAGCTTTTAGGAATGAAAGTCGTAACGTTTACTGAAGCTAGAAATAAACTGAAAGCCATTTTGGATCGGGTGGTTAATGATGCTGACTATACTATAATCACCAGACGGGATGCTGATGATGCAGTTGTTATGTCCCTTGAGTATTTCAATAGTTTGCTCGAAACCGTTCATTTGTTAAAATCTCCAGCCAATGCCGCCCACTTAGAACGCTCCATTGCCCAATACAAACGAGGACAGGTAACAGAGAAAAAGCTATTCTAAACAATCCACTATAACTCTCATATTAAACATTGAACAAACTTCTCTTGAGTTTCAGCTATAAAACCATTTCCATTTTCTTCTTCCTGACTCCCAAGAAATATTTGTTCTTTTAATTGATGAGCAATTTCAGAAACCATGGGAATGCAGACCGAGTTTCCCACTTGCTTGTAACATTCTCCTAAATTCTTGTGGAGTTTAAAGTTTTCAGGAAAGCCCATAATTCTATAACATTCTTTAATCGTCAATTTGCGAACAGCATTTTCTTTAGGAAGATAAATAAAGAATCGCCCCGAGGTTTCTTGAGACGGTATTGTAGGATGTATGCCTTCTACTGAATAAATTCTATTGGGTTGATGGTGAACCCTAGATAAATGATGAGTGTTGGGTCTAACTCCTTTTTTCCAAATACTCTTATTATTCCGATATCCTACAAAAATTAATCCCGATTGCTGTTGTTTGGGTTTATCTATTAAGGTATAGCTGTCCGGATCTAAATATTCAAACTTTTCAGAATCGGATAGAAAAATTTTTAATTTTGCTCTAGAATTTATTTTTTTCAATTTATTGAAATTAAATTGTTTGTTTTTGGCAGCAACAATAATGATCCTTTCCCGGTTTTGGGGGACTCCAAAATCTTTAGAATTCAGCAGACTATAATTGACTTTATATCCCAAATCTTCTAAAGAATACAAAATTACATTGAGCGTTCTACCTTTATCTTGATGCATTAAATGTTTTACATTTTCCAGGAGAATAACTGGAGGTTTTTTGGCTGCGATTATTTCACAAATGCGAAAAAATAAAGTACCTCGTGTATCCTGAAAACCTTTTCTTTTGCCACATATACTAAAAGGCTGGCAAGGAAACCCCGCCGTTAAAACATCAAAATCAGGAATACTATTAATGTCTATTTCCCTAATATCACCTGCGGATTTATCTGAAAAATTATTAAAATATACTTCCTGACATTTGGGATCAATTTCACAAGAATATACACATTTATAGTCCGTTCTTTCAAAGGCAATTCTAAACCCACCAATTCCAGCAAATAAATCAATAAATTTAAGTTTTTCCATCCCTATTTTTCAGCAACTTTGATTCTCTCATTATAAAACATGGTTGCACGTTCTTTATCCAGGATGAAGAAGATGTAGAGACGTTGCATGCAACGTCTCTACATCATGATCGGGGAAAACCGATAACTTGATCACGTATTACATTGTGAAGTGCGGAATGTGGGTACTAGCTATTCTCCACAGCCGTTGAGGTATCCGCTTGAGGCGGCAGATAATAACTGGCAATAATCGCCACCATCAACCACCATACTGTACTCACCTGAGGACGATACCAAACCGTGTCCACTAACCCATGAGACAACATTCCCGCCATGGTTGCGATCGCACCAATTAACCAGAAGCCTTGAACATTCCACCGGGCGCGGAGTCGGTTAATTTGTTGTATCCCACGATTCACCGAAACCACGAGTAGCCAGAGAAAGCAAAACAAGCCAATAAAACCCGTTTCAACCGCCACTTCCAAAAAGATAGAATAGGCACTCAATGCGGTATATTTAGGACGTTGGTACAAGGGATAAATCTGATTAAACGCATTGTTTCCCGGACCAATACCAATAATCGGGCGATCGCGAATCATATCAATCACCGCCGCCCATACATTCATTCGGAAATTATTACTACTATCTTCCCGCCCCGCAAAAATACTCGCCACTCGCACTCGTACCGGTTCAACAAATAGCACCGCCAGAATAATCACCGCCGCACAACTCCCCAGCATCGCAGGCATTGCCCAAGGACGCCATTTTTCTGGTAATTGGATACTATACCAATACACGACAAGAACGGAGAAGACAAACAGACAGGCGACAAAACCAATCCAGCCGCCGCGACTAAACGTAAGAACCAGACAAGCGGAATTCACCACAAACATGGTTAAAGCTAACGCTTTGGGAAGCCATCTCGTCCAAGCAAACACCGCTGCTAAACTCAACGCCACAGCCGGAATCAAATAACCCGCTAATAGATTTGGATTCCCCAAATAGCTATAAACCCGCGTCAAATCCGCAGACGCCGAATTAGTATCAGTCCAGGTTGCCAACGCTTCTGCGCCAAAAAACCACTGTCGTATCCCGTAAACGCTAACAATTAACGAAATATGCAGGAAAACGCCGATTACCCAAGAACGCAGACGGGTTGATCGGAGTACCCGTGCCATTAACGCAAAGAGTAATAAGTATAGCGTCAGTTTCACCAATCCCTGACGGGCTGCCACTTTCACCGGGGACATGGCTGTGGCAACGGTGGCAATTGACCAATACAGTAACACCAACAGATGAATCGGTGTCACCTGGGGGCGTTCTCTCTCATCCGATACAGTCAGCAGTAGCCAAAACCCCGCACAAGCAATTAACAACACGCCGATGAGGGCAGTAGAGACAAAGGGCGCAACCGCAAACACAATCGCCACAAGCAACGCGCCCAAGGGTTCCGCCCACTGAAGCAGCCAACTCCCCCGCCGCCAAGCTTGCAGCAATCCCACGACGCGATATAAATAGCTAGCGCCGCGCCACTGATAGAAACGTAAATTGGATAGAGTAACCTGTTGCCACACTGAATTCATAGAGTCGTGATTGGTTAATTGTTTCCGATTTAGCACGCGATCGCACCAGTTTGTAGTCAGCGCTTTAGCGCTTGATCCACTAAAGTGGCTACTACGAACATTTCCCTTAACCCACTCGTTCTAACAGTAACGCCTGGGTATCTCGCAACTCAAACGATCGCAGATCACTCACCTCCAATCCTGGAGACGCGATCGCAATCTGCCATTCCTCCAAATCCAGTTGCAGCCAGTCTCCCAGCGTCACCGTAATCGGATCACCACCCATGTGAGACACCATCGCCATCTGATACGGCGTTTCATTCGCCCCCTCCTCTGTAGGTTGACTCCGCAAGCCATAGAAAAGGGTGTAGTTATCCTCACTAATTCGATTAAACCGATCCAACCCCGATAAATTATGCCGCAGCCAAGGATGATCATGACGGAAACGCCGCAGGGTTAAATTAAACGCCGCTAATTCTGGCACCAAATAGTCCTCATAATTCCACACATTACAAGCTTGGTGCATATCTTCCATAAACGCCCTAGCAAATACCTTCAGCTTTCCGACATCCAACTCCGTCAACACCTGGGATTTTTCCGGTACATTCAGCTTCTGTAATTGCGCCGCTGATTTCCGCTGCGTTGCTTCCTGTTTAACTTCCTCTTTTTCTGACTCCGCCCCCAGATAACGCTGACATAAACTTGCCACTTCTTCTAAATCGTAATTCGTTTCTTCAATAGCGTCATAAAGTCCGCGCATAAACTGACGTAATTCATCAATTTTGCGGAACCCCATTTGCTTTAGCCGGGGAAAAATCGTCTCTTGGTCATTATAAACATACTTTTCCACCTGCCAATCCAAAAATCCCGCTTCTTCCGATGCTACTTTTACTCCATAGCGATCATCAGTATTGCGGAAAAAGCCCCAGGCGGCTTCCATGGTGCAGTTAATAAAGTCCATCGGTAAACCGGGACTAAACCCATACACCCATAACGTCACAGCCGGATTATTATACGCCGTATTCAAAACTTCCGGTAAGGTTTTACCCAAATTCCAATTAATGGGTAATCCGGGTTCGACTTGCGTACCTCGGCGTAACGTATCATGGTTTCCACACCCAGTAATCCAGTTTTCGCCCACCTGCATCACATCACAGACGCGACGCCATTTCTTATCCCAAAACTTCTGCAAACCAGGGGTATTGTGGGCAAAAATTAATGGACTCCACTGAAACGCATCGGGCATAAATTCAACAATATCCCGATAAGTAGAAATCTCTTCCCACCCTTCAGCGGGCCACGGGCGTCCATCCTCAAAAATAGCAAAGAGTTGCCGCTTATTTGACCCAATGTCTTGCACCACTTCGCCCATATCTTTTAGGTAGGCATCGTCATATTCCACCCGCCCGGATAGGGGGTTAAAAAACTTGAAATCCTGGGCACCATCTACGCGAATCCCATCCACGCCAAAATTATTTTTCCGCCGCTGCATTTCCAACAAAATAGCCCGCACAACGGGGTTTTGATGGTTTACATCTTGACCGTACATATTTGGTCCCTTGAGGAAGCGTCCATTCAGGACATCTGATGCCTGGTTATCGGCATGACCATAAACAATATCAAAGATGACTTGAATCGGACCGCTGGGGAAGGTGTGGAGGGTACTAATAAACTCAACTAATTCATCCGGGCGCAAGGTTTCTAGAACAGAAGGATTGGTAGCTGAAGACCCAAAAATAACGATATCATAACCCCAGTTTTGGATATCCGGTTTTTTCAGCGTGATTTTAATGTCCTCAGTTTCGTAATCTACCTGTTCGGTTTCGGGGTCAATTTCATCCAAGTCATCTTCATTGAAGATAAAAAACCCTTGTCCCAAATCATGTTCGATGCGATATTCTACCGTGAGTTCAATGGGGAGAAGTTGCACCGCGTCATAGCCGATGTAGCATTGTTCGGCTGGGGTTAAAGCGTCATTGGCGTTGATTTTTTCTGCAATCCGTTGATAGATGCGGGTTAATCCTGCCAGTGTCCCTTCTTTAGCGGCGGTGGTGATATGAATTTGCAAAATATTACGGGGTGGATGAACGCGAATAATCCCGGATTCATCCTTGTCCCCTTGACCGAAATACTCCAAGTCGCTGCGTTTTTCTTGTAACTGATTCAGGTCATAGAGTTCGGCGGGGGCGTAGACACCGTAAGGTAAGGAATAGGCTAAAACATCGCCAATGGTTTGGATTTCATTCTGAAAATCTAAGTATTTTAGCCAATAGAAGGAACCTATCTGGTCTTTGGTTCCGGGACGCATTCCGGAAACGACGCCCCAGAAATATTCGCCTTGTTTTTCCAGTTGCAGGTGTTCCCGATGAACTTTTACCTTTTGGTTGGGTAAGGTGGGGTCAATTTTGTTAAGCGGGGTGAGAATTTCCAGATAAATGTTCTTGGGTTGGAACATATCTGCCCCTAATTCCGGTGCCCAGAAGCCTATTTCTGTGAGTCCATCGGCACGGTAATGGGCACCGATGCGGGTGGCTAATGTTTTGGCTTTGTGGAATATTGTTTCATCAGATTGTTGAACGCTATCTGCCCAATCTAGGAGTTTTTGGGTTTCGTCGGCGATTAAGGTGATGGGTGTTCTTTTGGTTGCAGTTTTTGTCATGTTTTCCTGGTAATTAATCAACAAAAG
>CAKZMA010000021.1 GCA_937127375.1 uncultured Coleofasciculus sp.
TATCTTTCCCTTACCGACTCACCAATTGCTGAATCACAGAGGTTTGCTGCTCAATCACTGTCGTTTGCTTCTGAGATAAAGCAATTAAAGACGTAATTGACTCTTGTTGTACTTCATTTATCGTCTGCATTTCTTTAATCTGCTCTTTCAGTTCCTGAATCGCTTCCTTGAGTTCCTGAACTTGAAAAAAAACTTCTTCTGTGGGTTCCATACCTTAACCAATTACCGCTTTACCTTTCTCAACATACTTAGAAAACACATCCCAACCGTTATAACCGCCATTCACCAATTTTCTGACTTTACGCCAATCTCCTACTTTGGCAGCAGTGGCGACCCCTCTATCTTTGAAGTAACAAGCTAGTATCTTAGCAGAAATTTCCGGGTCTAGAGCTAATTCAGGATTATTCTCCAAATCCACCCCCAATTTTTGCCCATACGTGCGATAATTGGCTCTCCCTGTAATCTGAATGTAGCCTCTACCGTGATACTTCGCCCCATCCCCTGGCTTCACATTCCCTAAATCCCGGCGTCCTTCATAATGTTTGGTAAAGTATTTCGGTCCACCAAACTCATTAATGGGCTTAAACCCATTGGTTTCCACTCGCACCGTTGCCAGTAAACCAATTAGCACCTGCTTATCCAAGATGTCATAGTCCTGAAGCGCCTCTAGCACCCCAGGTAAATATTTCTGGCTATCGGCGAGGGGACAATCCATTATTTTGGACGCTTGTTCGGGTGTAATCAGTTGCGGTACGGCGGGTTTAGCCGACTCACTATTTCCCTGACCATTCATCGATGCTTGTTTTTTGGGTTCTTCCGGTTCTTCTTCTTCAAACCAAGGCATTGCGGCGGCACCTAGGGTGGGCAAGTCTTCGAGAGTAACCGGGGTAGTCTGGACGTCTTCCCCGTTGTTTTCCGTCGGTTCCAGCGGCGCTGAACGCTCATGTTCCAAACGTTCTTTCTCTTCTCGCAAGCGGCGTTTCTCCGCTTCGAGTTGCCGCAATTGCTCCTGATACTCCATTTGCTGGTTGAGATTTTCCAGGGCTAGAGCCGAATTTTGAGCCACGGTTGCTGCTGTCTGTTCTTTGCTCTTTTCTTTTTTTTCAAACTGAGCGACGAAACCCTGCACGTCTTTCTGAATCAGCTGCTCAACGTGATAGGCAAAGGTGGCATAGGCATCGTCATGGGATTCAAACTGACTGTAGGGTCCAGCCATTTGCAGGAACTGCCAGCCCTCAATTTTCATACTTTCGGCTGTATTGCGGAATTGCTTATATTTTTCCCCATGAGCGAAAAATTCTTCCACGGCGGCGGAAACAGCTACCGCTTGACTCAACCCAAATGCACTCCAGCCGACAATTTCCTGGATCTTAGGATTCGGGCTTTTGAATCCCACCATGGCGGGAACAATAACACCACCGATAATCGTTAGTAACCTCAAAGAGTGATGGCGATCGCGCTCCTTGGTTGCCCGTCCTTCCAGCCACAGCACTTGATCCAACCAGCGGGCTTTCATAAAGTCCTTTTTCAAGGGGGGCAAGTCCGTCTGCTCGATTAAGTTACTCAGGTGTTGCCTAAGATATTGACTGTAAGAGTTCTTTTTTGCCACGTTCTATGCCTTGATCTGCAAGAGTCTATATAACAATGGTGGGCTTAAGACATTATGAAATGACCCAATGAATAATTTAGTTTGAGCAACAAACGCTTCATGCAACACTCAAACCGGATCAGCGGTATACGTCTCAATCAACTTAATTTTTATTATGTCATAAAAAAAAATAAATTAGCATCAATCTCCGAATTACACTTATTTTAAAACCTCCGATTTCACCGAATCAATGTCAACCCTTCTTCCCACCTTATTTGGAGACAATTTATTCGGGCAACGCATCCGCAGGTCTCGAAAGCATCTGCCCAATTAGGTGAGCCAGTGCTGCTGCATCTTTACTCACATTGATAGCGTGCAAAAGTCCCGATGCCACTAAATCTACGGCTCGTTCATCAGTTACCTCTCCCTGCAACGCGGCTGCCAATTTATCAGCCGTTCGTCCACTCCCGGCTAAGACAATCGCAGGTCGCTTGGCTTTCACACTTTGCGCCACATCCTGCCAGGTAATCTCACCACCATTCACCACAATCGTAACCGACGGCAACCCCTTAGCTAAATGACTACCAATCTCAGATAACCAGGGGGATTCATCTCCCCAATTACAGCCGGGAACTAAAACAAAGTGGGTGTGATTTGGCTCTAGCATCGCTGCATCAGCATTCATGCTTTTAACACCAGGAAGTATAACCGTGCCAATCGCGGCGACACCAATTAACGGGAATGTCCCACAAATCCCTGTCCGCGCTTGACCAATAAATTGCATAATCCCCGCATCCGTCCCCCCATCGACAACCACCACTCCCAGTTGTTCAGCTAGAGGCGCAATCACTTCGAGAAAAATGCGTCGCAAATCATTTTTGTCAGACTCACTAATCTTACTCGCTCCACCCACTAACGCCAGGGTAGGACGGGGTTGGTCAAGACCAAGCTGGTGCAACGCCGCCGCCAACGCCGTGGGACTGTGGACTTGAACAACATGGGCGGAGAGGTTATTGTTAAAGGTTAAAGTACAGGAGTTTTTCATTGAATTGACTCTAGAGAGAGAATATTTTAACCATCAGTTTAACCATGTCATCGAGGACAATGATCTTAAGAGTAAGCCACGTCAATCCTTAAGAGCAACAAGGATGGGTTACTCCAGTGCACGGGTTAACCTGAGCTTCACGCCTTTTTCCTCTCTCTAGTATTCCCAGTTGTTTGGTTATTTCACGAACAAGTCGCACTAATTTTTTCAATTCTCTTTCTGCCAAAACAGCAGGGGTGAACCTGATTCTTGCTCAAGATGGTCGGAAAATCAACCGGTAGAGACGTTGCATGCAACGTCTCTACATTTATTTAACTGGCTAATACTTCCGTCCTCGTGTTCCAGTACTCAAACTTGGTGGTATCAATATGCTCAACCACGCCTCCTAAGTGGCGTACCTGGTGAACCATGTCACCTGTACCTCCGGGCGCGTCACCGCCTTTACCGTTCCACAGCACAATCAGTCGCACGCGATCAATGCCATACATTAGGGTAGAATACAATGCCCAGCGATTATTGCGCTCGAAGGCATTATCCCCGATCGGCACGTCTCCCAATCGATCCGGTTGCAAATTAAATGACACATTGGGGTGATTCTGAATTGTATAGAAACGGGATACCCAGTTATCCCCAGCAAAACTAACGGATTCGAGAATAAACTGAGCTGGGGCAAAGGGCAGAAACACCTCCACCTTCATGTTCCGCTTTAAGCAGGCTTCGATAAACAAAATATCACCGCCACAAGCCGCACCGGGAGCAATTGCCAAGCAATTGGTACTGGGATTTAACTTATCCAGAGTCTCCTCAATTTTTTGCCGCGCCTCATTTTCCATGGCGGCGGGAAAACGTGGTTGTTCCCGTGTCGGACTATCAATCATGTGACCGGAAAAGAGGATCACTTGTGTGGGTTCTGGTTCGCTCTCATCCGCCGTTATTGCCGTTTGATTGTTCAGTCGGTCAAGTTCCCCTTGGATCACCACTTGTCCTGCTTGTACATACTCCGGGCGGAAAGAAAGCGCCGCCAAAAGTTCCAGTTGATCCAGGGTGGCTTCGAGGGCAAATTTATTGTTCCAGAGTAGCGTTAGTGCCTTTTTATACGCTCGCGTGACTTGTTTAGGAACGTCGGCTGCCAATACCGCTAAATCTCCTAAGGAAACATACGCCCAGGCATCATTTTCATTGGTCTTAACGGCACTTTCCAGGCAGAATTGAACTGCCCCTTTGAGATTGGGCAACTGTCGCCGCAGGGCTTCTCCTTCGGCATCACTGTCGATATCACAATGCTGAACTAAATGATCGAGAAGGACTAATAAGGTTAGGGCATTAATCCCAGCATAATAGTGATTGTGATTCAGGCGATAGGCTTTGAGATAGGTATCAACGGCTTTTTTGAGTAAGTGAGCGGCATCGTAGGCAGCGTTCAACCGCTCCGGCTGATCTGAGATGTCTTTCCATTCATTGCGCCACATTTCTTTGTAAATGCGAGCTAAGTAACAGAGCGCATCAATATTTTTGGGTTCATCTTGGAGCAATGACTCTAATTTGACAATCCCTTCATCAAATTGCTTTAAGCGGCTGAGGTGAAAGGCTTCTTCTTGGCGAAACTCAGAATTTTTGGAGTTGATTTTCAAGCCTTGGCGATATTCTTTGAGCGCTAGGGCATGATTTCCTAGATTTTTTAGGGCTTTCCCTGCTTCCGCCAGGGCTTCTTCTTTAATTAGGGGATTACTCACCTCTTCGGTTAATAACAAGACATCCCCAATCCGCTTTTGTCGCTGGGCAAGCACCACCCGCTCTTGCCATTCTTTGTATTCCTGCCAGTATCCGGTTGCCAGGGGGGTTTGCAAGGACTTGCGATCGGGTTCATCCAGTCCGGTTAAAATACTGAAAATTGGGCTATGAATGCGGTTTTTGTCCGAATCCCAGGTGGCACGCGCCATTTTCACGATCGCCTGCTTGTCTTTGTGTAAATAGTCTGGGTCGGGACAACCGCTATCATCACAGTGATAGGGGAGTGTTCGCACATTGAAAATGTCGTAAGGCATGTAAGAGCGACCACATTGGATGTGAATCAAGCCGCGCTTACGCAGGGCGTGGCGAATGCCTAACTCGTAAAACACGTTGGCATTATCTATACTTAAATCTGCCAGAACTAGGTCAGCGAGCAATAGCTCCTGAAACATATCCGTCAAAATATCGCCGCTAACCATTTCTTCATCGGCGCGAAATGACTCAAATCCTGCCGTTTCTAAGGCTGGCTTAATTAAGTTGCGATAAATGCTGTTAAAGTCAATCCAAAGCCCATCGGGTCCTTTTTTTCGTCCAAAGGGCATGACGACAAAGGCATGAGGCAATCCCTTTTTTGGCGGTTCCTGAGGAGGTTCTTCAACTTTTTTGACCACCTCCAATGTAACCGTTTCTTTGGGGGTTTGGGCGGTAACGGCTAGGGTTTCAACGTTGTTCGATGCTTCGGGAAGTTCGACAAGGGGTTCTTTGAGCGCTTCTGTGAGTAAATCATCACTCGGCTCCAGCAAGGGTGTGGCAATTTGACGCCGTTCGTAAATTGGTTGACTATAGTAATTCCAGAGTGTATTTTCTGTCGCCAGCACGAGCTGAAAAAATTCCTCACCCGTCTGCTCTTTGGCGGTTAAACTTTGCCAGCGATCGCGAATCAGGTTGAGAGCTAAAATGAGCTGGTTATTCGCATTCACGCGATCATCGATTCGTCCTAGTTCTAGCCACAGGCTGAATGCTGTTGCCAAGAAGAGGGTAAACGCCACCCAAACACCGACACTCACGCCTAAAACGGGTAACAATGCACTCAATCCAGCCAAGCTAAACATGGCAACTTGTAAGCGAGTGCGAGTGGTATTGAGTTGGGCGAGTTCTTGGGTATACCGTTGCAGTTGCGCCTCTAAGCGATAGTGCAAATAATCTGGGGGTAGTAAATCACTAAAACCCGGATCATGACTTGGATATTCGCCCATCGCATCCGGGGGAAGATTACCCGTGTAGGGTTGCAGGACTAAATCACTGCCAATACTATCAAAGACCTGGCGTTGAATCGCTGTAACTCGTTCATTCAACCATTGATGACGATTCTCTTGTCCGGGTAGCAATGTCCGATACAGATAGATCGTTTTGCGAATTTCTTCAGCACCAGCATTGAGGATTTGCCAATACTGTCCTTGTTGCAGGTTGCGACTAATCGCTAAAATGATCACATTGATAATCGGAACTAACACTAAACCAATGATTAAGATTCGTCCCGGTGGGGCGGCGATGAGTTGCCTATCTGTACTGGCGATAACCACTGCTAGGAATGTGGCGATCGCACTGAGCAAAATTGATCCACCCCGAAGACTCAAATATTGTCTGTAAGTGATTGCCGCTTGGGTTTTAAGCTGGGCATATCGCTGCCATGCTGTTTCTAAAACTAAGGAGCGATCGCCATTGAGATCGTGTTCTATCATTACTTACTCGGCTTGATCCTACTGCTATCCTGTGACTGTTCGGAAAAAGAGAGACTAGCTCCACTACGCTAACATCTAGTTTCTAGGAATTACATCTTGACAGAATAAATAGAATATGATGATGACTTTTGATGGTTGAGCAGGGCGGTTTAGCCCCTTTATTCCTTGGCTGCTATTCCCGACACCCGACACCCAACA
>CAKZMA010000022.1 GCA_937127375.1 uncultured Coleofasciculus sp.
TCAAAAGAAAAATCGCAAGCCCCTTACCGATACCCTGGCACAACAGTTTGTCTATGGTGAGAACCCCAAAGACACTACATCAGACTCTTCCCAGGAACCGACACCCACTCAACCCAAAGAAGACAAAACCCCACCCAGAAAGAGCGACACCAAACGCGATCGCTCTTCGAGTAAAGCGCCAAGCACAGATAGCACTCCTTCCACCTCAGAACCCATGTCAGAGAACAACTCCAAAACCTTGGGGGTCAAACTCCCTTCCCAGTCTAGACTGATGGATAAGTTTCAAGCACCCTCCAAAGAGGCGACGGTACGCTTTACAGTAGATTTGCCCATATCAATGCACCGCAAGCTGTCACTCTTAGCCGCGAGGACTGGTAAGAAAAAGGCGGAGATTGTGCGAGTGTTATTGGATGAGACATTAAAAGATTTAGAGGGTGATTAACCAGCAAATCAGCCAATTCGCGTAGTCATATTAAGAAATATTGCTGATGTAGGCATCATTGAACAGAGACGATAATTGGATCTAGGCACCGAGAAATAAATTGGCATACCGGGGTTTGCGCCGTGAGAATTCAGTCTCCGAATCGATACGCAAGCCCTTTGTTTCTCTCCTTGAATTTCTCTTCCAGCAGCAAGGTTATCCAGATTGACAGGGACAACTCTTGAAAAGCTTGGGTAAAGTAGAGATCAGCAAAAAGCTTTTCTTTGCTCATTGCCACTCCTCTAAAACATGAGCAGTTATTCCCTCAGCAATATTCTCTTACCGGCTGTATTTATCTCCAGTGCTGTCTTTTCTACATTGACAGTACCCTTTGCTTTAATCGGGAAAGAACCCGTCATTATTGAACTCTCCCCCTTTTATAGTGGGGAAATTCAACCGATTTTTGATGGCAATCACAAAGAGGTAGCCATTCCCTATATCGGATTCTCCATCGTCGTCAGCGTGGGAGCTGGCATGGCTACCGTCGAAATGATTCGACGGTGGAATCAATGGAGTGAATCAACGACTGAAGAAGAGGAATCATCCAATTCGCCGCCCAATTCACCCGAAACCCCAATTCAGCCCGAACCCCTCGACCACCCCGAATACCGACCAGAAGTTTCGGCAATAGACCTACCCCCTTCCGATGAAGGGTTCGACAGTCCATTGCTAACGCCTCCAGAAGCCGTTGCAGAAGAGCCAGACGTACCTGTTGAACCTGACCCACTGGTTCAGCCGCCACCCACTCTACCTCATCCGACAGGAGCGCTGAGTGTCCTATCCGAAGCACCCGACTTATCCCCAGTGCCAGAAGGGAATAAGGTGATTCAGTTTACACCACGTCACGCCAATCAATCTGCTACTCTTTCTTTAGACGCAATTGAAAGTGAAATCCTAGAATCTCGCCACCAGTACAAAACCTGCCGGATTCAAACACCCCATTTAAAACGACGCTTATTTGCCATCGCTGTTGAGGGTCAATACTACAGCTTTTTGAGAGCCGAGAAAAACAAGGAGAAGGTACTAGAAATACTGAATCGGCTAGGTGATAGCGTTCAGAAAACAGTGATTACGAAAACGGAAAAAGGCTATGCAATATGGGCGTTGGAGCCAGACGTTTCCTGACACCAATTATTTTAATTTCTATTGAAATGAATGCTGACGAAATAATAGAAAGATATAGACAAGGGGAACGGGATTTTAGTGGAACCGACTTAAGTGGAGCTTCCTTAAGTGGAGTAGACCTGCAACGAGTCGTGTTGTGGCGAGCCAACCTCAGCAAGGCAAACTTAACAGGTACAAACCTCAGTGGGGCAGATTTATTGGGAGCCAATCTGAGTGAAGCAAACCTGAGTCGTGCCGTACTCTGTGGTGCCAATCTGAGTGAAGCAAACTTCCATAATGCACTGCTGCATAAAACCAACTTTCATACCACCCTTTACAACAAAGCCACTCAGTTTCCTGACAATTTTGACCCCGTTAAAGCAGGGGCTTATTTAATTGCACCTCAAAGTTTACTTCCCGAAGCTGACCTGAGTGGGGTAGACCTCAGTAACGCCAACTTAACCGGGGCGAATTTGAGTCGTGCTGACCTATGGAAAACTAACTTGAGAGAAGCCTCTTTGCAGGAGGCGAATCTAAACGAAGCCTGTTTAATGGGCGCTGACTTAACCAGAGCTGACTTAACCAGAGCTGACTTAAAACAATCTAATCTATTAGGAGCTAATCTACGAAACGCTACCCTTCTAGAGATTGACATCAAAGGCGCACTCTACGACGAAACGACTCAATTTCCCCAAGATTTTGACCCAACCGAAGCCGGAGCGTACTGCATTGCTCCTGGCGCGTCACTGGCTGGAGTCAACCTCAGTGGAGTCAACCTCAGTGGTGCCGATTTGAGTGAAGCCGATTTGAGTGAAGCCGACTTGAGCGGGGCAAACTTATTTGGTATTTCACTCGCTTATGCCAATTTGAGAGGAGCCAAATTAACCAATGCCATTCTGTGGGACGCTGAACTGATTGGCGCGTCTTTACAAGAAGCATCGCTCAGTGGAGCCGACTTGTGGCAGGCAGATTTACGGGAAGCTGACTTAACCGGAGCTGACTTGAAACAATCCAATCTATTGGGAGCTAATCTGAGTTCGGCTAACCTACAAGAGGTGAACGGGATGGGCGCACTCTACAACGAAGCGACTCAGTTTCCTGTCGAGTTTAACCCAACTGAAACCGGGATGTACTTAATTGCTCCGGGTGCGTCACTTGGGGGAGTCAATCTGAGGGGAGCTGACCTGAGGGGAGCGGATTTGAGTGGTGCTGATTTGAGGAAAGCCAAATTGTTTGGCGTCAATCTTCAAGATGCCACTCTAGAGGGAACCCAGCTTGAAGACACACTTTATAACGAAGCGACTCAATTTCCTTCCGGTTTCGACCCGCTCAAGGGTGGCGCGTGCTTAATTGCCCCTAGAGTATCACTTTCTGGCGTGAATCTGGGTGAGGCGGATCTCAGGGGAGCTGACCTAAGTCAAACCAACCTATGTGGGGCTTCTTTGAGCAATGTCACTCTGGATGGTGTCAGCGTCAAAGCCGCCATTTACAACGAAGCGACTCAATTTCCTTCAGGTTTCGACCCAAGCGAGGGCGGTGCGTACTTGATTGCCCCTGGAGCGTCCCTGAAAAAAGCAGATCTGAGTGGAACCGATTTAGGGGGAGCTGACCTGAGGGGAGCGAACTTGAGTCAGGCGAACCTGAGTCAGGCAGATCTGTGGGGTGCCAATCTGAGTCAGGCGAACCTGGAAGCTGCTAATCTGGAAGGCGCTAACTTATTGGGTACCAATTTAGTGCGTGCTAACTTGAGCCACGCCAATCTGAGTCAAGCGAATTTGGATGGGGCAGAGCTGACTGAAGCCAAGCTTAAGGGGGTAGACCTGAGTCAGGTTGACTTAGACGGAGTGATTTTGAGTGGAGCAATCATGCCCGATGGCACAGTCCATACTTAGCCGCTAACCTAACAAAACCTTTTCCTGGGACAGATCTGAGGAACTACTGAGCGAGGAAAATTTGGCTGAGAGCATACTGAGAAGGATGGCAATCTGGGCATGATCTGCCTTATCGATTAATTCTTCTATCTCTTCCTCAAACGAGAGCGATCGCTCCGGTACAGACGCCCCAAGCACCAGCGAGAAGTAGTACTCCCTTGCCTCGGTCGATAGTTTCATTAAGAGTTTACCCAGGTTTTCAGTAGTCATCGGCTGCCTACCTTTCCTGAAATAGGAAATGGTCTGCTGAGACAAACCTGTCTGTTCGGAGAGCCACTTGGCGCTAACTCCGTAAGTTCTCAGCGTTTTATCGAAAGCTTTATTCCAATCCATATCTTCGATTCTACGCTTTTTAGAATAATTTTAAATAAATTGAATTGACAAAACGAATTAAATTTTTGTTTAATAAATGGGATTCACCTAGAAAAACTCTAGGAAAAAAATTCGCCCTACCCCAAGTAGGGCGGGGCAATCCTTAATTATATAGGAATTGTATAGGTAAATTATGACACAACACTACCGAATGACTCAAGCCGACGCGATCGCCCAGTACAAAGATGGGCTGATTTCTGCCACGGCTTTAATCTACTACTACCTGAAAATCAAGCTGGCTCCAGACTGGAAGATGACTCTACACCAACGTTCAGTCTGCAAAGAACTGGGAATCAGCAAGGCAGCTTTCTACAAGGGTATTCAACGCTTGAAGGACAAAGGTCTGATTGATTGGGAGGCTCCCAACGGTGTAGTCGTGAGCTTTGTACAGAGCGAAGACACTTGTGACCAATCGAAGACTGTTGAACGGAGTACAGACGCTTGTGATCAATCGGAGACGGTTGAACAGAACGAGGACTCATTAGACAAATCAGAAACTTGTTGGACAAATCAGAAACTTGTTGAACAGAACGAGAACTCATTGGACAAATCAGAAACTTGTTGGACAGATCGGAGACTCGTTGGACAAATCGGAGACTTGTTGGACAGATCGGAGACTCCGTTGGACAGATCGGAGACTCCGTTGGACAGATCGGAGACTCCGTTGGACAGATCGGAGACCCTCACCCCCCCCAACCCCGCTCAGAGAAAGCATTCCCCCGATTCTCCATATTCTTATCAGATTTTTATCAACTCTCTCTCAGATTGCGAGAGAGAGAGCTTTTTTGAGTTTGGAATGAAAAAGGCAGCAGAGCTACCTAAGCCACCAGTACTTCCTAAAAAGTGGATTGAGCGAAACTGGCTAGAACTAAGTTCTGAATTTAAAGCTGTGTCATCTCCAGTGTCATCTCCAACACCAAACCAGGTTGACCCAGAGCTTTATGAACAACAGCGACAAGAACTTCTCTTAGCAGCTTCCCAGGAACTAGATGAACTAAAAGCTCAGCAGCAAAAATGGAAACAGCAGAAGGCAGAGGAATCAACTACCACTGGTCACAAACCTTCTATAGAAACACCAGTTTTGTAGCTACATGGACAAACTTGTTTTTTCATCGATTCAAAACGGGCTTCTGCCTCAAAATGTTGATGCCGAGGAGTCGATTCTAGGTGGTATAATGCTCGATCCTGGAGCGATGGGTCGGGTGGTTGACCTGCTAAAACCTGAAGCTTTCTACATCAGCGCCCACCAAGAAATCTACCGAGCAGCATTGACTCTGTACAACCAGGGAAAGCCAACAGATTTGATGAGTGTCACCACCTGGCTATATGACCACGCCTTATTGGATAAAGTGGGGGGTCAGAGTAAATTAGCACAGCTTATCGATCGCACGGTGTCAGCGGTCAACATTGACCGATATGCAGCGTTAGTGATGGACAAACACCTGCGCCGTCAGTTAATCTTTGCAGGTTACGAAATTGCCCACCTCAGTTACGAGACGTGGACAGAGTTAGCTACTATTTTAGAGAAGTCGGAGCAGAAGATTTTTAACTTGACGACTACTCAGTCAAGAACTCGCTATCAGCTAGAAGACGCACCCCAGATGAGCGCCCAGCTATTCATCAATATTGAGACAGGAAAAAGGGCAGGTGAGGTCGTGGGGTGGTATGACCTTGAGGCATTAACGGGTGGGAAGCACCGCAAGACACTAACTGTGATTGGCGGTGCAACTTCGATGGGGAAGACTCAGGTGATGCTTTCTCTGTCCCACGCCATCATGACCAAACTCAACCAGCCTGTTTTGTTCTTCTCCTGCGAGATGGACAAAGACTCCATTAACCAAAGGCTCCTGGCTCGTCTTTCTGGAATCGACAATAGCCGCCTATTTCGAGGTCCACTACCTGGAGGCATAAAAGAGGATGAGTGGAAGTTCTTAGCGCAGGCAATAAAGATATTTAGCGAGCTACCCTGGATGGTCTATGACGAACCTAACCCATCGATTACCACCATTCGCTCCATTGTCAAGCAGGCGATTTTAAGACAAGGGCAGCTAGGCGCAGTGTTTCTGGATTACGTGCAAATGCTCAATCTGGGAGGGACGGCTCAAAACCGGAACTTGGAACTGGGTCAGATTACGCGAGAGTTAAGAGCGATCGCGAAGGACTTTGATGTGGCGTTCTATCTTGGCTCTCAGATTAATCGGGATGTGGAAAAACGCCGCAACAAGCGTCCCACAAAGGCGGACTTGAGAGATTCTGGAGAGATTGCAGAAGCAGCCGATGCGGTGATTATGCTTTACCGCGACGCTTACTACAGCAAAAATCCTTACGACAAAACGATTGAGTTCATTGTTGATAAAAACCGGATTTACGGAAAGGTTGGCACAGCCAAGATGCTAGTCAACCTGGAAACCTCCAGATT
>CAKZMA010000023.1 GCA_937127375.1 uncultured Coleofasciculus sp.
AGATAGGGGAGATGGGGAAGAGAGTCATATTGAAACGGAACAAATAAGCCAGTCGTTAACCCATGCGTCACTGAAATACAGCTATCTTTTGCCCACAGGGGAAGCCGCGTTAACATCTTGGCAGCAAGGTTGGCAACAGGGCGATCGCACGTTTAAATGGAAAATTGGTGTAACCTCTATGGAGTCGGAACTGAGGTGGTTTGACCAATTGGTTCAAATCTTACCCCCATCGGCTCAATTACGCTTAGATGCGAATGGCGGACTTACACAGCATCAAGCTCAACAGTGGTTAAAGGTATCAGATCAGGCGGGAATTGTCGAGTTTCTGGAACAACCCTTACCACCAGAGGAGTTTGATGTGATGAGGGCAATGCATGATCAGTATAGGACACCGATCGCCCTTGATGAATCTGTCGCCACGTTGAACCAACTCAAAACCTGTTACCAGCAGGGATGGCGAGGAATTTTTGTGATTAAAGCCGCGATCGCAGGATCTCCAACACAACTACGGCAATTTTGTCAAGCCCACGATATCGACGTGGTTTTCTCCTCCGTCTTTGAAAGTGCGATCGCAAGAATAGCGGTTCTCAATTTAGCTGTAGAATTATCTCATCTCCATCGGGCAGTTGGGTTTGGAGTTAATCACTGGTTTGTCTAATGGTGATGTGCATTCAAACTGCCTATTCCCTTTGATAAATTTAGCATCCAAATTCAACGGCTGAACAGCTTATGATTCAAATCAAAACTAAACAACCCGAAGGACCAAAAGCCCCCAAATGGTGGCAAAAAATTCAGTGGATTACTAAGCCGCTGGATTACATGGATGCAGCAGGACAACAATATGGTGATATTTTCAATGCCCCTGTTATTAGCAATCATTCCTGTATGTTGTTTGTCAGTCATCCCCAAGCCCTACAACAGATTTTCACCAACGATACCAAGCAATTTACAGCTCCTTCAGATAGGCTTTTGCAGCCAGTTGTTGGAGATCATTCAATATTTGTGCTAGAAGGCGATCATCATCGTCGGGAACGGAAACTCTTAATGCCACCATTCCACGGCGAACGCATCCGAACTTATGGGCAACTTATCTGTGACCTAACCGATAAAATAATGCAACAGGTGCGTCCAGGTCAAACCTTTGTTGCTCGTTCCCTGGTTCAGGAGATCTCTTTGGAAGTTATCTTAAATGCTGTCTTTGGCATTCATGATCCAGAGCGATTTGGTCAACTGAAGGGGCTAATTGCTAGCCTGATGGATCAATTTAAATCTCCCTTCACATCAGGATTACTTTTTTTTCCAGCCCTACAGAAAGATTGGACACCTTGGGGTGCGTTTCGTCGCTTAAAGCAGCAAGTGAGTCAGCTAATCTATGCGGAAATTCGAGAGCGCCGTCAACAGAAAGACTCTTCGGGTTCAGATATTCTCACCCTACTGTTATCGGCACAGGATGAAGAAGGTAAACCCATGACAGATGAAGAATTGCATGATGAATTGTTTACTTTATTAGTAGCCGGTCACGAAACTACCGCTACCGCGATCGCGTGGGCGCTGTATTGGGTTTATCGATCGCCTGATGTGCAGAACAAGCTGTTGCAGGAATTGGACTCTCTCGGTCAACAAGCAGACCCTGTGGACATTGCTCGTTTATCTTATCTCACAGCCGTGTGCCAGGAAAGCTTGCGGATTTATCCTGTGGCTGTCTTAACTGTACCGAGAGCCGTGAAAGAACCTGTTGAACTGATGGGATATCAGCTACAACCGGGAACCCGAGTTTATGGCTGTATTTATTTAACTCATCATCGCCAGGATTTATATCCAGAATCTCATCAATTTAAGCCAGAACGCTTTTTAGAACGCAAGTTTTCTCCCTATGAGTTTTTCCCTTTCGGCGGTGGGATACGTCGCTGTATTGGTGAAGCTTTGGCATTCTTTGAAATGAAATTAGTCCTCGCCAAAATTGTCTCTCAGTATCAACTAACTCTGGCACAGCAGCAACCTGAGCGCCCTCAGCGACGGAGCGTAACCTTAGCGCCTAGCACGGGTGTAAGATTAATTATGCAAGGTAGGAGATAGGGGAACCAGGGTATTTGTAGGGGCGGGTTTAGGGATTAATTTCGGTTTTTTTCCCTAACTGAAATGCGAAACCCGCCCTAAATTTTGGTTGGGGTGGGTTTAAGGAAATGAATTCTATTTTAATCGATATAAAACAGCGAAACAATGATTGGCTCATTGGTTTTGACAATAATCAATTCCAAGAAATAAATCAGAAATTATTTGATCAATTTTCTAACTTATTTCCATGTCAAACTGTTCCTAAGATTATTCTGGCTGAATCTAACCCTTGGCGATTCCTTGCTGCCTTGAGCGCTGCTATTGCTGCCGATTGTTCAGTGTTTTTGGGTAATCCCAATTGGACACAACAGGAATGGCAGCAGGTTTTAGCATTAGTTCAACCCGATTTAATTTGGGGAGATTTGTCAAGGGTGATTCGTCAAGAGTCATTTGTCCACAATAAGGGACAAGGGATAATCAAGAAGGAACCTACAATGGGTGTCACTGAATTAGGCGTTTGTAGTCAGCGCTTTAGCGCTGATGGCACTAAAGTGCCTACTACGAAC
>CAKZMA010000024.1 GCA_937127375.1 uncultured Coleofasciculus sp.
CCCAGTTTCTTAAGCCCAGGGCTTGACAAACTTTAGATAGGCTTCCTAACCAGAGTTTAAGAATTCCTCTCCTAATGCGCCACTTCCGAAAACCCCCAGCCTCTTGCCCAGCTCTGAGCCATTGGTAAAATCGGCTTTTTGAGACATTAAGCAGTCCACGGAACTCAAAACTAGGAATTTCAACGTAACCCCGACCTGGACTATCAAAGGCTCTACAAAGATACCAAAGCCGCATCCAGGGCTTTTTAAACACGAGCGCTGAGTGAATCCGCACTGTCAGCCATTGTGTCAGCACCAGAACCTGCAGGTATTGAGTAGATGCCAGAAGGTAAAGCACGGGATTTTTTGAAGACCTGAGTCTAGGTTAGACTAATTTTACATTCTATTAGAGTGATACTTGTCTTGTGAAGTACCGAATACTATTTGAATACAGCGCTATAGATCCGAGCGGAGATGCCGAGGGTAGCTCAAAAGCCTGGAAAGTTACCTCAGATTCTACTTACTCCGCGATCGAAAAGTCTTTGGCTCTCTTCAAGGACTATCTCGCCAAGTCTTTTAGTCCGACTGCGATACCCACCAACATCAAGATTGACTGTGAGCTGATGGAAGACCCTGAAGCCACGTATAGAAGAATTGTAAAGGACTCTGACACACCTTGAGTCAGAAATTTTCAGTATCAGTCTGTAGGTTAAGTCTTTGCGTCAGCGAAATCCCACAGCTTCAAGATTTGGCTGGGTTGAGGAACAAAACCCAGCCTACGTCTCGCTTAGGTACTCTCGCTATACTCAGTGATCGAACCGGAGGCTGTTAACAATTTGAGGGGATGACCTGGAGTAAAGATGTTGATGTCATTGAAGGTAAACCATAAATAGTCACAATGAAACTCCAGTCTGTAAGCATAAAAAAATTCCGAAGCATTGACGGCATTGAACTTGAAAATGTCGGTGGATTCAATGTCCTGATTGGCAAAAATAATTCGGGCAAGTCCAACATACTTTCAGCTATAAATTATTTCTTTCAATCTATAAGGAATGCTATAAGGAATGGCAATGTAGTAAATCTTAATACGCAGATTGACAAAGAAATAGACTTTTTCAATAGAAAAACTAATTTACCAATAGAAATTACTCTTGCTTTCTCACTCTCTAGAGAAGATAGACAAGCGCTGGTACAAGATATTGTTACTGAAGCACCACAAATGAAGAATGCTGTAGGTAGTCTTGAGCAAGAAATGAAACTTTTTGTTGCTCTGTGCATTAAGCCTCCACCTAATAGATTTAGCTTCGTCAGTAAAATTGCTTTGGGAAGAACGAGTAAATTTGATTATGATTATACTGAAGATGAGGAAGCTATATTAACCATATCTGATGAAGCGGCTCTAGAACTTTATGAAAAAGTATCGAGCTTCAGTCAGCAGAACCAAGATGCGGAAAAACTCAGCAAGATGCTGAACAAAAAAGGGTATTCCTCAAGATTGAGCTTACCTGCGAGACTTCGCAAAGAGTGGGGGGAGATTCCATTTGGTTATGTTATTAATGAACTTATTCCCGATAAAATTAGTCATGAAACTATTCAATATATTCAAGAAAAGCATGAGAATTCTTCGTCTTATGAGGAGTTTGCAGAATCAGTACAGACTCTTGCTGAACAAATAAAAGAGGAGGCGAAAAAAGTTCAAGAAAAACCCTTGAAAAGTAAAATCGACACATTTACTGGTGAAGGTAATTCTATACCAGATTATGCAAAAAACCTTTTATGTAAAGTATCTGAAATCAAAGTTCTTCATCTTACTGAGCGACGTAAACCTATAGGTGAAGAGGAAGCTGAACGACTTCTTTCGCTAAAAGTAAAACGAGGAGGAGAAGAAGACCTTCGTAATATTCAGGAAACTGTTTCATCTCTATTGGGAGTGCGGATTGATGCGTTTCAGGGTGAATCATCATCGAGAATAACTGATAAATATGCTGAGTTAGATGTTGACAATTTTCTTGTAGAAGTTAATGGTTCGGGAATTCGTGAAGCTCTGAGATTAGTTCTAGATGTAGAATTTGGACATCCGAATATACTTCTTGTTGAAGAACCGGAAATTCATCTTCATCCAGCTCTTGAAACAAGTATGATGCGATATTTAAAGCGCATTAGCTTAAACTGTCAAGTTTTTATAACAACACATTCAACCAACTTCTTAGATACGGCTGAGATGCAGAATGTGTATTTAGTATCAAAGCCGGATTCAACTCAAATTCAAAAATTGGATATTGAAGAAGCAGAAGCGCAAATCCCAAAAGAGCTTGGTATCAGATTGAGTTCACTTTTCATGTTTGATCGCCTTGTTTTTGTCGAGGGACAATCTGATGAAGATATCCTTCGTGAATGGGCATCTAAGTTGGGAATTAATTTTAGCCAAGCCAACGTGGGGTTTATTTCTATGGGAGGTGTACGCAATTTTGCTCACTTTGCCACGGAAGCAATCTTATCATTTTTAACCAAACGTCAAGTAAAAATTTGGTTTCTGATAGATCGCGATGAAAAAGAAGATTCAGAAGTTGTTGAGCTTCAAAATCGATTGGGAAACAATGCTGAACTAAGAGTCTTAAAGAAAAGGGAAATAGAAAATTACTTAATTTGTCCTAGGGCTATAAGAGAGTTTGTAAAGTTTAAACGGGAATCTTCAGGAAACTTAGATAAGGATGAATTACCCGATGAAGCCGATATCGAGAATAAAATTGAAGCTTGTGCTGATCAATTGAAACAGTTTGCTATTAACAAGAGGGTTGTAAAATTTTTAGGTAAGCCAGTTTATCCATCTACAGAAAATATTTTAAAGGAAATACAAGATAATTCAATTACTAATAAGATAGGTGAAGAAATAGAAAAAATGATAGCTAAATTAGAGGAAAATAAGCGTAAAACGGAATCAATTTACGATGATAATGTCAGATTGGTAAACAATGATTGGTCATCTAATAAGCTAGATATAGTTCCTGGCGACCTCTTGCTCGATAGAGTTTGTAAACAATACGGTATCCGTTTCAAAAAGGAAAGAGACGGTTTTCGTTTAGCTGCTTTAATGAATGAAAATGAAATCGATAATGAAATTAGTGAAATTATCCATGAAATTGGAGATGAAAAAAAATAAATAATAAGATACCATATTTTGTCCATCAATAGAAAGCTGTCGCTCAATTTAAATGAGTATGCCAAAGCGCAATGCACGCGATCGCACTCAAGAAGAGTAACACCCAGATCAAGCGATCGCACCCAGTTTTTGGCTATTGGAATTAGAAGCTACCAGTCAAGCCATCCCCATCCTTTGATTACAATAGCGGATGGCTTCAAATAACCCCTCTGCAGACCATTGAACGCGAAGTTGATGCCGTTCTTGTTCTTTTCCAGCCCAATTATCTTCTAAGCAAACTTTAAACCATCCCTCTGGGTGGCGAACCCCA
>CAKZMA010000025.1 GCA_937127375.1 uncultured Coleofasciculus sp.
GCAGGGGGAGCAGGGGGAGCAGGGGGAGCAGGGGGAGCAGGGGAAGCGGGGGAAGCAGGGGAAGCGGGGGAAGCAGGGGAAGAGAAAATTATCTGTTTGAATGCAACCCCGTATAAGTACCTAGACATAAATTCTGTCTGCTGTACTCACAAATGTTAACAAGCGGCAAATCCTTACTGTTCCCCGTTCCCTGTTCCCTAGACGTGTAGTGAAGCGCTACCCTACAGGATAGTGGGAATGTTTAGGGGTCAGACAGATGAATAAAGCCTCAGACCAAACGCCGTTGGCAAAAAATGTAAATAGCCTCGGACTGAATCAAATTCAACGCCATGTTTTGCTATGCGCTGACCAGACTAAACCGAAGTGCTGCTCTAAACAAGCGGGTCTTGATTCCTGGGACTACTTAAAAACTCGTTTGAAACAGCTTAAGCTGGATCAACCCACTCAGGAGCGACCAAGCTGCATCTTCCGTACCAAAGCTAACTGTCTGCGCGTCTGTGCGAGTGGTCCAATTCTGGTGGTTTACCCGGATGGTGTTTGGTATCGTAACGCGACGCCAGAGGTGATCGAACGCATTATTCAAGAGCATCTCATTGGCAACAAGATTGTGGAAGACTATGCCTTTTTGGTTCATCCTCTCCCAGAAAGCGCTCCATCTCCTATCTCCGACGCAGCAGGAGCTAAAAGAGCGAACCGTCAATCCCAACCGCAGATAACTTCCCAAAAAGTTGCCAGTGTAGATCAACCGAAAAGCCTTTGGAGAAAGATTTTCCAGCGATTCTGGAAAGACTAGTGCAGCATGGCGCAAATACGTGAGTAGCTCGTTCTCAGGCGGGGATCAAGAGAGCTGGGGAGATGTTAGCAGATTCGTTATTTCTGCCTTCTTGCACTAGAACATCAGTCCAGTAATCGAAACAGTGTATGAGTTCTTGCCTATTTAGGTTTCAGGTTAGATAGACTAACATAGGACGTGATAAATCTATAATCCTTGACGGACACAGCGCGATCGCTCGCGTCAGCCAATATAGGCTATAACATTGACAGCTAATCCTTGGACTCAGCAAGTACCCTTACACCCGATCAAGTTGGAGCCGCTCAATAACGTCCGGTTAGCAGGCGTGGAACCAGAACAACGAAATTTTTAACTATCCACCTAAACTTCCGAATGACCAGTATCAACGTATGAAAGACAACGGTGTCAGAACTAACAAGCGACTGCTGCTGATTGACGATGACCCTAATCTGATTTTGCTCGTTAAGGACTACCTAGAGTTTCGCGGGTATGATGTGATCACAGCGGAAAATGGTCGAGAGGCGTTGGACGTTCTCGCTCAAGACATTCCGGACATGATCATTTGTGATGTAATGATGCCAGAGATGGATGGCTATGCTCTAGTTGAGTATGTTCGGCAAGATCCACGCATGAACTGGATTCCTGTCCTATTTCTCTCTGCCAAAGGACAAAGCAATGATCGGGTTAAGGGACTCAACACCGGTGCTGATGTTTACATGGTCAAACCCTTTGAGCCAGAAGAATTAGTCGCTCAAGTTGAATCATCCCTGAGACAGGCTAGCCGCTTAACAACTCGCCCTCAAACACCTGGAGGAGAGCCGCCATCTAACATTCAGGTTCCCGCCAATGTGGAATTGACACCAACGGAACTGAAGGTGGTACAGTTTGTCGCACGCGGGTTGGCAAATCGGGAAATTGCCCAGGAACTTAATGTGAGCCAGCGCACAATTGAAAGCCATGTGTCTAATATGCTGGGCAAAACCGGATTGCATAACCGTACCGAATTAGCGCGTTGGGCGATTGAAAGTAGTCAGGCTTAGTTGTCATGGATCATTGGTCTTATGCCAAAAACTTCTATCCCTCAGTAAGGGATCTCGCGAGTTAAGTTCGGGGTTTTCTCCTGAACGTTATTGGTGATTAACCCACTAATTGCAACCCAGCATGTTTGACAAAGGCATACCAATCTTGATTGAAACCTTTAAATTCAACGTCCTTTAGGGTAAATTTTATGTGAGAATCTTCAATTGGCAACGAGACCATATTATAGGCATCAGGTTTATTGGTTAATAGCACCAGTTCAGTACCTGCGGGAATCGGTTGCAGAGCATTGGGACTGAGATACATCGATTGAACAGGGGCACGCTTAATGACAGTATCCACGTTAAATACGATTTTGAGCAATCCCCCTTCAGGTGGCAGACTTTGTCGGTAAACCATCATTTTTACAACATCTTTCTCTATTTGCTTCGAGAGCATCTGTGCCACTGTTTCTGTTGGTCTCAGGGGTTCTTTGGTGATTTGAACATGATCAATAAATGCATACCAATTTAAATTTCTACCCTGAAATCCAATATCCTGGAAACTGATCCGAATATGTCGGGTTAAATCTGGGGGCGTGTAGGATTGTAGAACTAATAATGTGCTAGCCGGAATCGGCTGAAGTTTATAGCTTGGCAGTAAACTGGATTGAATAGGTTCTTGTTTAAGAATTGTATCTTGGGTAGATAACATTCGGACTAAGCTAACCATAGTTTGATAGTTCCTTTAATTGTTATTTGTTATTTGTTATTTGTCATTTGTAGAATTATTCTTGCTCTTCACACTTGATCGGGGCGGGTTTAGTCGCATCTGGGTGAGACAAGAAAGTTTAATAGTGAAACCCGCCCCTACACACGCGCCAGGTTTCTTTGAGCGAAGCGAAGGGTCATGCGCCATACCCTCGAAGGTTATGAAGGGTCAAAACTATTCTCTCCCTCCCTGTTTAAGAAATACTGCCACGCTTACGGGCTTCTTTGTAGGATGTTCCCACATTTTGTAACCCAGCGCGAATCATTTGCTGTTCTAATAGGGTAAAAAAGCGGGCGCGATCGCCTCCTCGAACCACAGCCTGATTATGGGCTTCTGCTATGGCAATGGGATAGCCATAGCCTTTGTAAACTTGTGCCAGCATTAAACTGAGGGCTTGATTGAATAACATAGTATCCTGGGCTACCCATTCTGGAACTTCAACGCGGGCAATTTCTGTACCAACGTGAACATAGCAGAAGTAAATCCGGTGATGATCATAGAGATCTAAAATTCGCACCGAACTGCGAAACAAAGGACTACGTTGTCCGGGTTGCAGTAAACTCGACCAGAGCATCGTATCACGTAAGGGTTCCACAACCTGACAAGGCAATTTATCAGTAACCGAGGCGCAATGGCTGAGACAGTTGGGGGTGTCATAAGCACAGGCTTGTAAGCGGAGAAAATGCAGGGCTTCGTTGCTGCGAGATGCACTCAAATAGCCCATCAGTGGCACATTCACCGATCGCAACTGATCCCAAGCGGCGAGAATCGGGGGTAGGATGCGATCGCGGGCTTCTGTGGGTAAGGACTCCAGAAACCAGTAAATCAGTGATCCATCCACCATCGCCAGATTAGGAATATCAAAGTGAGAACCGGGCGGATTGACCCAACGACACGCCATTTCTGCCAATATCGACACCTCAGACACAGTGCGACGATACCCCATCCATTCTTCGGTACGAATCCCCCATTGGCGAGATATGTATAAATCTTCGGGTCGGTAAAAGACTTCGGGTAAGCTATCCAAGAGTGGGTGTAAACTCTGCCCATAGTGCAACATTACCCGACCGACGTTAATTAAATAACAATAGGCGATTTCGTGATGGGAGGGGGACATTTGAGACCCATCGGTGGCGAAAATCGTGTGGCTTTCGGGCGGGGAATCCAGATCAAGGCTGGTATCCAGGGATTCAACCGGAACAGCCGCCGTGAAGATTATGCGATCGCGCCATTGCTGTTGGGATTGAATTAACTCACTTTGTCGGGTATTAGCCTCCAGCATCAGCTTTTGCGCCAGTTCCCAGCGCTGGCGACTTGCCAGCGCCTCCCCTTTCAGATGCTGGCTAATTCCAGGGATTTGTTTCGCGAGTTTCGTGAGATCGAGCATTGAATTATAGTACCCGATGCCGGATATGTATATTTATGTTATCTTTATTTAACGATTTCAGTAGTAATAATTAGAACTATTGCTTAAACGAAGCAAACCTTCGACTTACTTAGGAATCATTGTAACCAATTTTACAGTTTGTGATCTTCTTCAGGCATGGATTGTAAGCTTAAATCACCAAATATTAAGTTATACAAAATAAGCTTGAATTTATCTCGGTAGCTGTCCTAAAGTAAAGTCAATCTAATTAGCTCTCATGAGAACATTGTTTAACCCCGATTGAAAAAGCTAGATAACTAGAACTTAATTTGACTCAAAGCTGTGTAAGCAATAAGCTGAAAAGCTTTTCCCCTGACTAAGGATACCAGAACAAGGAAATTGGATGCCATTGGCATAAAGTTTATAAACAAATAGTACCGACGAGGTGCATTATGGATGTTGCAACCCTTTCAAAACTCGGTGTAAAACATGCTGAAAATGCCGTAGCCGAATCCCTGCGGATTCAAACCGGATTAGATCGGACAAAGCCAGTCACGTTTTACGGGATTATCAATGAACGTTGTAATGCGAAATGTCGCCAGTGTGAGTATTGGCGACTCCCTCAAAACAAAGAGGAAATGACGATTGAGGAGTGGAAACGCACCCTCCTCAGCATAAAAGACTTTGTCGGTAAGTATTCCATCAACTTTAGTGGCGGTGAGCCTTATATTAAAAAGGGATTTATCGACATACTGGCGTTTGCCAATAGCAATGGTATTCACTGCGGTGTGACCACAAATGGTTCTTGCATGACCCAGGAAAATGCTGCCAAAACTGTAGCAGCGCGTCCCTTTAACGTAAATATGTCTGTGGATGCACCCAATGCAGAACTGCATGATTACCTGCGTGGTTATCCCGGTTTATTTGCTAAGCTTTCTAACGGCATTAAGTATCTACGTCAGGAACAGGAAAAACAAGGCATAACCTTTCCAATTATTGTCAAACCGACATTAAATCGCCTCAATTTCCGCTTAATGCCTGAACTGGTAGAATGGGCGCAACAAATTGGCGCTACTGCTGTTAATTTCCAACCCGTCAATCTCTGGACACCCGAAACCTATAATGAACTGTGGCTCAAAGCCGAAGACTATGAGGACTTTGCTCAGGTAATTGAGCGCCTGATTGAAATGAAGCAAAAGGGTGCACCCATTATGACGGGTGATGATGTTTTGCGGCTTTTCTTACCCCATT
Organism: uncultured Coleofasciculus sp.; assembly: GCA_937127375.1. Taxonomy (GTDB): domain Bacteria; phylum Cyanobacteriota; class Cyanobacteriia; order Cyanobacteriales; family Coleofasciculaceae; genus Coleofasciculus. Next base: position 5,199 of record CAKZMA010000025.1, read on the forward strand.
TCCGTGAAGAAAAAGCTCCCGAATCTGTTCGCCCCTGTCGAGTCGGACTTCGCAATTTTTGGATTGAAACAGATGGGAATGTGAAACTCTGTAATGATTATCCAGTGATTGGTAATGTTAAACACCAGAGTGCTAAAGAAATCTGGTATGGAGAAAAAGCCAAAGAGATTCGCCAGCA
>CAKZMA010000026.1 GCA_937127375.1 uncultured Coleofasciculus sp.
GGTAGATGTGGGTTTGCTTTCCTATCTGGCGACCAGTGATGGATTTGTCGAACCTGGACGTAAATTCTTCAAAACCGAACAAAGGCGGCTGAAAGTGCTACAGCGTCGGTTAGCGAAGAAAAAAAAGCGTTCCAAGAATTACGAGAAAGCCAGGAAGAAGGTAGAGAAGCAGCACAATCACATCGCACTCCAGCGGAAGGATTACCAGTATAAACTTGCCCATAAGCTTTGTGACATGGCGGATACTATATTTGTTGAAGACATAGATTTCCGAATCATGGCAAAGGGTTTTCTGGGTAAGCAGACGATTGATGCTGGTTTTGGGCAGTTTCGCTCTATCCTTAAGTGGGTCGGTAAGAAGCGAGGAGTATTTGTAGGCGAAGTAGATTGCCGAGGTACTTCCCAGACTTGCCCGAATTGCCGAATCACGGTCAGGAAAGAACTCTCTGAGAGAATACATTCTTGTCCTGAATGCAAATACGAGGTAGATCGGGACATTGCTTCAGCTCAAGAAATCTGTAATCGAGGTATAGAAACGTATCCAGGGACTCTGGAAAAGCAAGAAATTGGCTCTCAAGTTGAGGTGTCGGGGGCTATGTGCCTAGATAACTGGCGTAGGGGAGCAATGCCCAATCGTGAGGTTGGGAAGCCCACAGCCTAATCTCCGATTTGGTGTGGGAGGATGTCACGATTTACCGTTTTTTATGCCAATCCAGAACGGCAATGTTACCATTTTTGCAGCCAAAAGCCAAAATATTTCGGTTTGTTATCATGAACGATTATCTCAGGCTTAATATTAAGATCTAAGGGAGAACCCGTCCACTGATTCAACGCTGGGAGCAACGTCTACAGGGGTCAAGAATCGCCCAAACCGAATTGATCGCTAATCCTGACTTTGCCATAAATTTCTGTAATCATCTATAGAAGGTATAGAACGTATCCCCCCTAAGGTTGCCTCCCACACAGCCATTCAGTATTTTTTTCTTGAGTGAGGAAGTGAAATCACAGTGTCGTCTAGTACCATCCAACAAAAACAACAAAGAGATAGTAAAAACGGATTGCCACCCGCTTTCCGATTCGTGCAAGGAGTCGCTCAGGTAACAGGCGGAACCATTCTCGGCATTACAATGCTAACTAGCTCGGTTGTGGCTGGTGGGCTAGTGGGCTTGGCGACAAGCTTCCGCAATCTTCCCGATGTGAGAGTCCTCAGGGGCTATGTTCCCACCGAAACGACCTACGTCTACGATGTCAAGGGGAAGCACCTGGCTAGCCTCCATGGTGAAGCCAATCGAGAGGTGGTTAAGTTAGAAAACATTAGCCCCAATCTCAAACGAGCGGTGATTGCCATGGAAGATAGCCACTTCTATATTCACCATGGCGTTAACCCCAACAGTGTGGGTCGAGCCTTTTTAGCCAACTGGGAGAAGGGGGCTGTGGTTGAAGGCGGTTCTACCTTGACTATGCAGCTGGTGAAAAATTTGTTTCTGTCTCGGGATAGAAAGTTCTCGCGTAAAATTGCCGAAGCAGTTATGGCAATCCGGTTGGAGCAAATCTTCACCAAAGACCAGATATTGGAAATGTATCTGAATCAGATCTATTGGGGTCATAACAATTATGGCATCCAAACCGCATCTGAAAGTTACTTCGCCAAGCCCGCCACCGACTTAACCCTGGCAGAATCCGCCATGCTGGCTGGATTGATTCAGTCTCCGGAAGAATATAGTCCCTTTGTCAACTATCCCTTAGCCAAAAAGCGGCAAGCAATTGTCCTGGGTCGCATGGAGGAATTGGGATGGATTACGGCTGTGGAGAAAAAAGAGGCATTAGCTCAACCATTGGGCGTGGGTAAGCCCACTTCCTGGCAAACCAGTCAGCTTCCCTACATCACCGAAGCCGTTGTCGCGGAGTTGAATGAGCGATTTGGTCGCGATGCGGTTCTCAAAGGGGGGATGCGTGTCCAAACCACAGTGGATTACAATTTCCAGCGCATGGCGGAAAAAACCATTGCTCGCGCTCACCGTAACTTACGCCGCCGAGGGCTATACGCTGATCAAGTCGCACTAGCCGCCGTTGATCCACGCACCCATTATGTCAAAGCCTTGGTTGGCGGTATCGGGTACGAAAAGAGCCAATTTAACCGAGCGATTCAATCTCGCCGTCAACCGGGTTCAGCGTTTAAACCCTTTGTTTACTACACAGCTTTTGCCAGTGGTAAATATACGCCTTATTCCACAGTGATGGATACCCCCGTCAGTTACCGGGATGGGAGTGGCTGGTATTCGCCCAGAAACTATGGCGGTGGTTTCGGTGGGGCGATGAGTATTCGTAGTGCGTTGGTTCAGTCACGAAATGTGCCAGCCGTTAAGCTTGGCAGAGCCGTTGGGTTAGATAAAGTGATTGAAGTATGCCGCACCCTGGGGATTAAAAGCCCCATGGAACCCGTCACCTCCTTACCCCTTGGTGCGATTGGGATGACGCCCTTGGAAATGGCAGGAGCTTATGCCACGTTTGCTAATACGGGTTGGCATTCTGACCCGACGATCATTGTCCGGGTAACCGATAGTATGGGCAATGTGTTATTAGACAATACCCCAAAACCCCGCCTCGTGCTTGATCCCTGGGCAACGGCTTCACTGAATGCTGTTCTCCAAGGGGTGATTCAAGGTGGAACCGGAACCGCTGCTCAAATTGGACGCCCAGCGGCTGGGAAGACGGGAACAACCAGTTCAGAACGGGATGTCTGGTTCGTCGGCTATGTACCACAATTAGCGACGGCGGTTTGGATTGGTAATGATAACTACAGACCGTTAGGCGGTGGAGCGACTGGGGGTGGATTTGCTGCACCCGTTTGGCGCGACTTTATGAGTCAGGCGTTGAAGGGTGAGCCAGTACGCTACTTTGAACCCGCGTCTAAGTATCCGCGTCCTTAAAACACTGATTTCACGGATTTATTGAAAAGATGGCGGTAGGGGGGTGAGAGGTTAGTGACACTGATTTCACGGATAGGTTAGTTCTCTATCAACAGAAGATGATGACGATTTTTAAGGAAATCACTGTAATAAATGTCTCATGACGCTAACACAGGTTTGGGGTGCTTTACTCATTTTTGTCCTCTGTCCCCTACTAGGTGGACTTCCCCTGATTTCCTGGATTACCTACCTATTCACTAGACGCCAACTCTCTCAAGTCGGTACGGGTAATGTATCTGTCTCCGCCGCGTTCTACCACGGTGGACGTTGGGTGGGTATCTTAGCCGTATTATCAGAAGCCTTGAAGGGAATTGTGGCTGTCTTGCTGGCGCGTTATTTCTTCCCCACAGAACCCACCTGGGAAATCATTGCCCTGATTATGCTGGTGATGGGGCGCTACTGGATGGGCAAAGGTGCCGGAACCACAAATGTGGTCTGGGGATTTGTGGTGCATGACTGGCGCGTCGCGTTATTGGTATTTTTAATTGGGGGCATTGGTTTTACCATTATCCGCGATCGCACGATGGGACGCTATGGTGTTTTAGTCCTATTTCCCCTCATTCTGGCGCTGTTACATCCCCATGATTCCGCTAGAATTGTCAGTGCGATCGCGCTGAGTCTAATTATCGGTTGGATTTATCAGAAAATTCCCGATGACTTAGACCTTCCCACAGAACAGGCAAAATCAGAATCTAAATCAGTGTTTCGTTTTTTCCGAGGCGATAAAGCTATTATTCCACTTGAGCGCGAACTTGATCCCCAACAGGTTGGCTCAAAAGCCGCTACCTTGTCCCAGCTTAAGCGCTGGGGTTACGCTGTACCACAGGGATGGATCTTACCACCAGGGGATGATATGCAACCCTTGGTCAAATATCTCCCGGTTTCAGAATCCGATCCCCTTGTTGTTCGTTCCTCAGCTATCGGCGAAGATGCGGAACTCTCTTCATCCGCCGGACAATATCAAACGGTTTTACAGGTAACCAGCCGCCCCGCTTTACAGGAAGCGATTGCCCAAGTCTTAGCCTCGTATCATAACCCCGTCGCCAGAGGGTATCGCCGTAACCGGGATTTGCCAGACACGGCGATGGCTGTCTTAATTCAAAAACAAATCCCAGGGGTATTTTCCGGTGTCGCCTTTAGTCGTGACCCGATGCAGCAACACCAAGACACCGTCGTCATCGAAGGATTACCTGGAGATGCCTCCCAAATTGTATCCGGTCAAGTTACCCCAGAACAGTATCGGGTATTTTTCCAGCAACCCCAGCTTGTAGGGGCGGGTTTAACCGATAACCTTGAGGACAAAACCGATAACTCGACGAAACCCGCCCCACTTGATCAACAGGAGAATAGAGATAATCGTTCCCCATCGGTTGAAATTGAAGGAGATGGGGATTTACCCCCAGCGTTAATCCAAGAGGTGGCAATTTTAGCGCGGGAATTGGAAGACCGCTATCATGGGATTCCCCAAGATATTGAATGGACCTATGACGGTCAGCAGTTATGGCTACTACAAACGCGACCAATTACCAATCTCCAACCCATCTGGACGCGCAAGATTGCGGCGGAGGTAATTCCCGGACTGATTCGACCCCTTACCTGGTCAATTAATCGTCCCCTCACCTGTGGCGTTTGGGGGGAAATTTTTACCATCGTGTTAAAAGAACGATCGCAGGGATTGGAGTTTGATCAAACTGCTACGCTGCATTATGCTCGCGCCTATTTTAATGCCACATTGTTAGGTGATATTTTCCGGCGCATGGGTTTACCGCCAGAAAGTTTGGAGTTTCTGACAAGGGGAGCGAAATTTTCTAAACCACCCCTGAAATCCACGCTGCGGAACCTCCCCGGATTATTGCGTCTATTGGGTCGGGAATGGAATTTAGATAAGGATTTTGAGCAAGATTATCAACACCATTTTGCTACGGCTTTGCGTCAACTACAAGAGCAATCGGTTTCGGAATTATCAGACGCCGAAATTCTGGAACGAGTGAACCAAATTTTATCGGAATTACAACGAGCCACATACTATAGTATTCTGGCTCCATTAAGTCTCTCCCTGCGACAAGCGTTGCTCAAGGTAAAAGATGAAGAATTAGATAGTAGCCAAACTCCAGAAATTGCCAGTTTGCGATCGCTCGCCCAATTAGCTGATGATACCCGCCATTTATTAAGTCCCAAACAAATTAATTGTGATAATCACGCTTCTGTCTTTACCGCCTTGTCAGAAATTCCCGATGCTCAAAGTGTTTTAGAACAATTCGACCAATTTCTGTCACAATATGGCTATCTCAGCGATGTCGCCACAGATATTGCCGTTCCCAGATGGAAAGAAGACCCGCGACCGATACGACAACTCTTTGCCCAGTTTTTATGTGATCCTCCCCCAACACCTAAACCGCCCAAGCGTCAGCGCTGGAAAGCGGAAGTGGTACAAGCGCGGTTGAATTTAAAAGGGCGAGTGACTGAAGTCTATTCCCAATTTTTAGCCGACTTGCGTTGGAGTTTTGTCGCCCTAGAAAAGCGGTGGTTAGAATCCGGTTTACTCTCTGAAGCTGGGGATATTTTCTTCTTAGAATTTGCGGAGATTCAGCGTCTAATCGCTGAAACCGATCGGGTTTTGCGAGAGGAACTTCCCAGATTGATTAACTATCGGCGATCGCAGTTAGATGAGCATCGTCAATTACGCAGTGTTCCGCCTCTATTCTATGGGAATCCTCCCACCGTTTCATTTCTGATGCAAACTCAATCCGAACCCGCTCAACAGCGTCTTGTGGGAATTGGTGCAAGCGCTGGACAAGTGGAAGGTTGGGTTCGAGTTTTAGATAACTTACAATCAGTTCCAGAAATTGACCGCCAAACGATTCTGGTTGTCCCGTATACTGATTCGGGTTGGGCACCCTTATTAGCGCGTGCAGGTGGCTTAATTGCTGAAGTTGGGGGGCGGCTATCCCATGGCGCGATCGTGGCGCGGGAATATGGGATTCCAGCGGTGATGGATATTCATAATGCGACTCAAATGTTCCGCAATGGGCAACGGGTAAGGATTGATGGGCGATCGGGTATTGTGGAGGTTTTGGAGTGACCAATATTATCCATTAGATTGAATAAATAAAAGTCGCCTTGGAATTTGGCTTACAAACCGGGGGAGAAACCGGAATCCCCTTTGTCACGAAAGGAAGCGCTCAAGCCAATGTCAAAGTCACCATTGAATGGGACTTAAGCCAAAAAACTCCACCCAATTCGTAGTTCGTAGTTCGTAGTAATGGCTTTAGCCTATCAAAATCCCAGGACAAAACCAAATTCCTTTGTCATTCGTCGTTCGTCGTTCGTAGTAAAGGAACCTTAGCCTATCAAACCCCAAGAACCCAGCCAAAACCTTTCGTCATACCCAAACACCAGAACCAAACATCATCTATGATGAAATAAGATAACTCCCCCATACCTAACAATTCACCGGAAAACACAAAACCTGTGAATCAGGGCGGGTTTAATTGCATCTGGGTACAATCGAAAAGATAACGGTTTATGGATTTCCGCCCTCACAACAGAAATATTTTCCCGAAGGAATTAACTTTTCCGCCCCAACCATTCGCCCCAGTGCGCCTGTTAAAATTCTACCCACCTATCGCATCCAAACCGTAACCGCGACAAATCCTTGGAATCAATTACCCCAAAAACAGTCTACCTTTCTCTCTCATCGAATTGATACCAAAGTCGAGTCAGGAACTAGCGGCGGCGCTGTTTTTGCTGAAGAGTTGGGTGGTGTGGTAGGCGTGATTCAGTGTAGTAAACGGGATGAAAGTTATCTGATTCGCTGGGACAATTGTTTAGAGAGTTTAGATGCACTGGGATTAGAACCAGAGAAGAATGCCGTTTGTCAATTTCTGGAGGCAGTCAAAAGTTACTCTAAACTGGTACTCGATAGTGTGAAGCAGGGAATGACTGATAAATCATA
>CAKZMA010000027.1 GCA_937127375.1 uncultured Coleofasciculus sp.
ACCGAGTCCATTTATGCTCTTCCCGTGCTGTGACCAGAAATTCTACTTTCCCTCTGTCTTTTTCCATTTCCGCGACTGTGGAACCTTTGCGGAAAAGAGAACCGGTCGGACAAGCATCGACACACTTACCACAAGAGGTACAGGCTTCCACCTCTCCCCAAGGCTGAGCCAACCCACTAATGATACGGGACGCCGGACCCCGCCCTGCCACATCCCAGACGTGAGCGCCTTCGATTTCGTCACAGACTCGCACACAACGAGTACAGAGAATACAGCGGTTGTGATCAAGACCGAAGCGATCATGAGATACATCCACATCTCGTTGTGGGAAACGATAGGGGAAACGGGTGTGATCCATTCCCACCTCAATCGCCGCATCTTGCAATTGGCAATTACCATTCACCACACAGACGGCGCAGATGTGATTCCCTTCGGAAAACAGCATCTCGACAACCATGCGGCGGTATTCTTGGAGCGTTTCGGTATTGGTATGAACGTTCATTCCCTCCGACACCTCAGTAACGCAGGCGGGTAGGAGTTTGTTAATCCCTTCAATTTCTACCAAACATAACCGACAAGCACCCACATCAGTGACCCCTTCCAGATGACACAAAGTAGGAATATGAACACCTGCTTCTTTGGCTGCGGTTAGGAGGGTTGCACCTTCTTCAATGGCTACATCAACACCATCAATGGTCAATGTTTTTACTGACATATCTTTTGTCCTTTGTCTTATGTCCTTGGTCATACTCGCTCCCTTGAGAAGCAAGCTACGTCATTTGTCATTCGTCATTTGTCATTTGTCAACAAACTTATAACGTATGACTTATGCATAAGGGCGGGTTTTGTTGATCCGTTATCGGTTTTTCATTAGCGTTAGTCCCTAAACCCGCCCCTACAGCATCCGGGCGGGTTTTGTTGATCCGTTATCGGCTGCTTAATTAGCGTTAGTCCCTAAACCCGCCCCTACAGCATCCGGGCGGGTTTTGTTGATCCGTTATCGGCTGCTTAATTAGCTTTAGTCCCTAAACCCGCCCCTACAACAAACTTATGACTTCACCGCCACTTTTGCATTGGGGCTATCTTGCAGTAACGCCAGATACTCATCCCGGAAATAGCGCAGCGTACTCATGACGGGATTCGGTGCAGTCTGACCCAAACCGCACAAGCTGGTGTCTTTCACCATGCCACAGAGCTGTTCGAGTTGTTCGATATCCCTCATTGTGGCTTCTCCCTTGAGGATCTTGGTCAGTGCTTGGTACATTTGCACTGTTCCGACCCGACAGGGGATGCATTTGCCGCAGGTTTCTCCCCGACAGAATTCCATGTAGAACTGGGCAACTTCAATCATGCTGGTGGTTTCATCCATCACCACCATGCCACCAGAACCCATCATCGAGCCGATTGTGACCAGTGAGTCGTAATCTACTGTGGTATCGAGTAGGGATGCTGGGATACAACCCCCAGAAGGACCTCCCGTTTGCACCGCCTTCACTTCACCATCTGGCACACCGCCGCCCATTTCTTCGACAATTTGGCGTAGGGTAATGCCCATTGGCACTTCAATTAAACCATTGTTGCGGATTTTACCCGTCAGGGCGAACACTTTTGTGCCTTTGCTCTTTTCGGTGCCGATATTGGCGTACCATTCGGCTCCTTCCCGAATAATGACGGCAATATTGGCAAAGGTTTCCACATTATTAATTAACGTCGGACATCCCCATAAGCCCGATTGCGCCGGATAGGGGGGACGGGGGCGGGGTAAACCTCGTCCGCCTTCTACGGAGGCAATTAAGGCGGTTTCTTCACCGCAGACGAAAGCACCCGCACCAATGCGGATATCAACTTTAAAGTCAAAGGGAGAATCGAAGATTTGACTCCCTAAAATGCTGAGTCGTTTAGCTTGCTTGATTGCCTTTTGCAGGCGCTCGATCGCGAGGGGGTATTCCGCCCGAACATAGATGAACGCTTGGGTAGCGCCAACCGCATACCCGGCGATCGCCATTCCTTCTAGAACCCGATGGGGGTCACTCTCTAACACCGAGCGATCCATGAACGCACCGGGATCACCCTCATCCGCATTACAGATAACATATTTTTGCTCCCCAGGCATCTTCGCCATGGTTGCCCATTTCAATCCCGTGGGATAGCCGCCGCCACCGCGCCCGCGCAACCCACTCTTGCTGATTTCATCGACAACTTCCGCCGGGGTCATATCATGAATAACTTTATACAGGGATTGATATCCCCCCGCCGCAATATATTCTTCAATCCGTTCCGGGTCAATTTTGCCACTGGTTTCCCGGACGATTCGCATTTGGCGAGCAAAAAAGGGGTGATCCATATCGCCCTCATTTGCCGTGGCTGTCCCGCCGTTGAGTGATTCAATAATACTGGCAGCATCATCGGGCGTGACTTCCTCGTAGAGTTTTTCCTGGGGATCGATTTCCACCAAGGGACCTCGCCCGCAGAACCCCATACACCCAACACCGACGACTTGCACGCGATCGCCTAAATCTGCTGCTTTAACTGCTCCCTCTAAATTTTTCTTCACACCCAAGGAATTCGCGGCTTGGCAACCCGTTGACGTACAGCAATGCACGCGGATGCTTTTTTTCGCCTTACGTTCTTCCTCAGCAATGTCTTGCAGTTCCGTTAAATCCATAGTTTTCTCTCCTCATCAGTGGTGGAATAAACCCACTCGCAAAAACGTGATCCTACCCAGCGCCCTGTAGAGACGTAGTATACTACGTCTCTACTCCATCCATCCCTTCACCTTCTCCAGTGCCAATTCTGCGGTTTGTTTCGGCGCAACTGTGCCATCAAACACCACGGCTGGGGCAATACCGCAGGCACCGAGACAACGGGCGCTGAGCAAGGACATTTCACCATCGGGGGTTGTGTCACCCACTTCGATGCCAAGATGCTCCTGTAGTGCGGATAGCACTTGTCCGCCGCCTTTGACGTAACAAGCCGTACCCGTACAAACCACACAAGTATGAGCGCCACCGGGCTTCAGGGAGAATAGGTGATAAAATGTCGCCACCCCATACACCCGACTCAGGGGGAGTTTTAGCCCTCGTGCAATGTACAACAGCACGTCCTCCTCCAGATAGCCAAAGGCTTCCTGTGCCTTGTGGAGAACTTCAATTAAAACATCGGGACGATACTGAGCCCGCTTCATGGTGATATCCAGGACTTTGAAGCGCTTATCACCACTGGGGTGTCCTTTCTTGGCTTCCTTCGGTTTTTTAGTCGTAGTGGTGTCTGCACGAGCCGTGGGCGCCTTTGCCATAGTTAACTCTCCTTATAGGTAAGTATCTGTAGGGTGGGCAAATGCCCACCCCAAAAGCGATTTACGTCGCCGGTACAGCAGGTTGGGTATCGGCTTTGATATTGGTATCACCGATCGCACCATTGCCGTTGACGGTTTCGACATCAGGAACCTCGCCCAAGTCGCCGTGATAGGCTTTGGTCAGGATTTCCTTAAGATCTTCAATCAAGGGGTAGCGGGGATTCGCGCCAGTACACTGATCATCAAATGCCTGATCCGCCACTTCATCAAGTTTGGCGAAGAATTCCGCTTCACTTTCCTTAATCACATCCTTCAGCGCGGCGGGAACACCCACCTGACGCTTGAGTTCCTCAATCGCCCCAACCAGCCGATTGATTTTCTCCTGTTCAGTGTCACCACCCAAGTGCAGGTAATCGGCAATCCGAGAATAGCGCCATTTTGCATTAGGATACTTGTACTGGGAGAATGTCGCCTGCTTAAAGGGCGCATCCGTGGCGTTGTAGCGAATAACATGGGAAATTAACATGGCATTCGCTAACCCGTGGGGAACATGGAAAATTGCCCCTAATTGGTGTGCCATGGAGTGACAAATTCCCAGGAAACTATTGGCAAATGCCATTCCTGCCATCGTGGCGGCATAGTGCATTTTCTCCCGCGCCTTGGGATCATTGCCCCCATTTTTGTAGGCTGAAGGCAGGTATTTAAAGATTAGGCGAATTGCCTCTAGTGCCAACCCATTGGTATATTCACTAGCTAACACCGAGACATAAGCTTCTAAAGCGTGAGTCAAGGCATCGACTCCCCCGAACGCCGTGAGACTCTTGGGCATATTTAGGACTAATTCGGGGTCTACAATCGCCATATTTGGCGTCAAGGCATAGTCCGCCAAGGGATACTTGATATCATTGCGGCGATCGGTTACCACAGCAAACGGGGTAACTTCTGAACCCGTTCCCGATGTCGTGGGAATCGCTACCATCATCGCTTTCTCACCCAGGGGAGGCAGTTCATACACCCGTTTGCGGATATCCATGAACCGCATCGCTAACCCCTCAAATTCTATCTCTGGATGCTCATACATCAGCCACATAATTTTGGCAGCATCCATGGGCGAACCCCCACCCAAGGCGATAATCACATCGGGCTTGAAGGTGTTCATCAACGTTAATCCCCGCTGTACGGTGTCTAATGAGGGGTCTGGCTCTACGTCATAGAAGATATCGTATTTGAGACCAATTTCAGCCAAGACATCTTCGACGCTAGCCGTCATCCCTAGATCGTAAATGGGTTTGTCGGTGACGATAAATGCCCGTTCTTTCCCGGCTAACTCCCGCAGGGCGATGGGCAGAGACCCATACTTAAAGTACACCTTGGGCGGTATCCGGAACCACAACATATTTTCCCGCCGTTCCGCGATCGTTTTTATGTTCAGCAGGTGTTCGGGTCCCACATTTTCACTGATGGAGTTCCCTCCCCAAGTACCACAACCCAGCGTCAACGAGGGATCAAGGCGGAAGTTGTAAATATCCCCGATCGCACCTTGGGAGGAGGGGGTATTAATCAAGACGCGAGACGCCTCAACTTGGTCTTCAAACCGTTTAATATGGTCAGTATTGGCTGGATTGGTGTACAGCACCGCCGTATGTCCACGTCCGCCAAATTCAACCAATTGTCCGGCTTTGTCTACCGCATCCTCAAAGTCTTTAGCCCGATACATTGCCAGAACGGGGGAGAGTTTCTCGAAGGAAAAGGGTTCGTCTGTGCCAATCCTTTCCACTTCGCCAATAATCACCCGGGTTTGTTCCGGTAAGGAAAATCCGCCTAATTCGGCTAACGTCTCAACAGGTTGACCGACAATTTCGGCATTTAAGCGCCCATTGACAATAATTTTACTCCCCAGTTTTTCCCGTTCGTCTGGCTTCAGGAAGTAAGCGCCGCGATTGATAAATTCTTGGCGCACCTCCTCGTAAACATTATCTAAGACAATCACCGACTGCTCACTGGCGCAGATCATGCCATTGTCAAAGGTTTTACTGATGATAATTGAAGAAACCGCCATTTTAATGTGAGCGCTGGAGTCAATCACTGCTGGCGTATTTCCTGCACCAACACCGAGAGACGGATGACCCGAAGAATAGGCGGCTTTCACCATTCCTGGACCCCCGGTTGCCAGAATCAGCTTCACATCGGGGTGCTGCATTAAGGCTTGGGACAGGGGAACCGTGGGTTCATCAATCCAGCCAATAATATGCTCGGGTGCGCCAGCCGCTACCGCCGCCTCTAACACCACTTTTGCCGCTTCCAGGGTGCATTGTTTGGCACGAGGATGGGGGGAAAAGATAATCCCATTGCGCGTTTTCAGGGCAATCAGTGCCTTAAAAATCGCCGTTGAGGTGGGGTTGGTGGTGGGAACGATCCCGGCTAAAACACCAACGGGTTCAGCAATTTTCTGGAAGCCGAAAGACTTATCCTCTTCGACAACACCACAGGTTTTGTCTTTTTTGTACTTGTTGTAGATCATTTCCGAGGCAAAGTGGTTTTTTATCACCTTGTCCTCAACCACTCCCATTGCCGTTTCCCTAACGGCTAATTTTGCCAGAGGAATACGGGCAGCATTGGCAGCCAGTGCCGCTTTTTTAAAGATGGCATCGACCTGCTCTTGCGTGTAACCAGCGTATTGGGTTTGAGCGTTCTTAACCCGTTGAATTAATTCTTCGAGTTCCTGATGGTTTGTGACTTTGATCATGTTGGTTGCAGTAAGTCTCGTCATGCGTATTGATTACAGTCCTCACACCCACTATTGAGCTTGTTCTTGTTATTGCTCGCTCGTGTAGAAATCAGGCAGGTTTCCCCGCTAAAGCGACTGAGTTTCTCCTTAAGTCGTTACCGAGATAAGTCCTATCTCCGGTTGTTTATAATCTGTGGTCTTAAGCGAAGTCCAAGGCATATTTTCCTGTCCTTTTTTCCTGTCCTTTGTCCTAACCTATCGTCTGTTCTGATTACCGTTTCATCGCTGGCAATAGTATCGACTCCCAGTATAAAGTGGGCGGGAAAAGCGACAAATCTCCTAATAGGAATACTCACATCTGATCCTCCTAATTCCCTAGGATGATTAACCCGATGATCAACAAGCAGACAGTTCCTCCAAATGCAGTATAGATCAAGGATTCATGTCTAGGGTAGTCCTAGGAATCTAAGAAATACTTTTTCCTACCGTCACACTTACTATACTATCTCGAATGGGAGATTTGTAAACCAATAAATCAATGAATTTTTTAAGATTGCGCTAGACTTAAGCCTCCTGATTTTTAGACTTTCTTAATAAACAACCCTTGAGTTGTTCAAACGTCAGACTAGCTTTTCTCAACCTGCCAAAACTGTTAACCATGAACCAAGTATCCGACAAGGCGGCTGCATGTCCTTAATAGCACTTGCCGTATCGGTTTGTCGATAGGGGAAGATGGGGTGAGGGGGAGATGGGGTGAGGGGTGAGGGTTGGCTGAGGCGATACACAGACAACAGGAACGGGAATACTGAGAAAAAATCCCCCAGTTGTCAGTAGTAGGTAACAGCAGCAATGGCTAAGCGATCGCTAAAAGCATCCACCATCGGTATCGCCCAGGCAAAACAAGCCTTTGAACGTAAGGGATGGACACAAGAATACCTCGCCGCCCAGGTGGGTTTGGAAACCCGCCACTCGGTTTGGAAGTTTTTTCGCGGAAAACCGATTGATCGAGCCTATTTTATTGACATCTGTTTTCAATTAGATCTCGATTGGCAAGATATTGCCGATTTTCCGTTAACTTCTGTACCCTCAACCCCAACACCAGAAAGCAATACGCCCAGCCAAATTGATGCTTGGGTGCAACTGATGCGATCGCAACTCCAGGATCACATCCAGGTTCAAGCGGGTATCCTGCAATCCTCCTTTGATGTCACCCAGCCTCTACTCCTGGATCACCTCTATACCCACGTCAAAATCTTACCCCACCTCACCCATCAGCGATGGCTTGAGGTGTCTGACTTACAGGGTTCTCAGCCTAAAGGATGCGATCGCGTTCGCTTAACTCAACTGAATCAACCCGCCATTCCCGGAATGGAGGCGGTGATGATGCATTCTAAACTCACCCTTCTCGGTAAACCGGGTGCAGGCAAAACCACGTTCTTACAATATCTTGCCCTTCAATGCAACGCAGGTCAATTTCAACCAGACTGTATTCCCGTCTTCATCTCCCTGAGACAATTTACCAAACAAGCCCGAACTACTGGTAATTTCAGTCTACTCAATTATCTGAGTACGAAGTGGAAAACTTTTGGCATTTCTCAAGAACAGATAGAACCCTTACTTCAACATGGGAAAGTCCTGGTATTACTCGATGGTTTAGATGAAGTCTCCAAAGCCGATACCCCGGAACTCCTGCAACAGATTCAATTCTTTGCGGATGAGTATTACCAAAATCAAATTATTATTACCAGTCGCATCGCCGCCCAACAGTACCACTTTCGCGGGTTTACCTATGTCGAGTTAGCCGATTTTGACGCCCATCAAATTGAAACCTTTGCCAAAAAATGGTTTACCGCCACCAACAAAAATTATCAGCCCGTCGGCTTAACCAAAGCCTCTCAATTTCTGGAACAATTACACCGTCCGGAAAACCAACCGATTCGAGAACTCGTCGTCACCCCAATTTTACTTAGTTTAGTCTGTTCCGTATTTCAGGAACGGGCAACCTTTCCCAGCAAACGCGCCAAACTTTATCAGGCGGGATTAGATATTTTGTTAGTGCGCTGGGATAAAGCCAGAGGAATTCAACGGGATCAAACCTATCGCAACTTACAGCTTTCTGATAAGATAAAACTCCTAAGTCAAATCGCGGCGACGATGTTTGAACAGGGGAACTACTTTTTTGAAAAAAGTGAAGTTCTGCCGATTATTTCCGACTATCTCCAGAACTTACCCAATGGGAGTCAGGATTTAGAAACCCTGTGGTTAACCAGTGAAGGCGTTCTCAAAGCCATTGAGTTACAGCATGGATTACTCGTGGAACGGGCGCGAGATATTTATTCCTTTTCTCATCTCACGTTTCAGGAATATCTAACCGCCCGAAAAATTGTCGCAACTCAAACCACAGAGGCACTACAACAGTTAGCTACTCATATCACTGATCCCCAATGGAAGGAAGTCTTTTTGCTTACCGTGAGTCTGTTACCCACGGCGGATCTATTACTCCGGCTAATCAAGCAGGAAATTGATAAGTTAGTTAAGGATGATCGGCAAATAAAGGCTTTTATTGACACCATTGATCAGAAAGTAAATCAGCTAAAATTGGATTGCCAACCTGCTGCATTACGAGCCTTTTACTGGACATTATTTCAGGATCGGGATTTAAACTTAGCGGTGTCTATTGATGCCAAGCTAGCCCAGGAATTACCCGACGATTTAGCCTTAGATTTAACCCTAGCGCGGGCATTGGATTTAACTGAGATATTAATTAAGAAGCCTACTGTTAAACAGATTCTCAACCTAGAATTTGCCTTAGATTTTGAGCGAACCTTTGAGTTGGACAAAGCATTTCAGCAGTCTCTCCAGCAAATTAAAGCCCAACTTCCTGATCCCGCCAAAGGAAAAGAAGGGTTACAAGCTTGGTGGCAAGTCAACGGTGAAGCTTGGCTGCAACAGTTTCGTGCTATTATTATTGAGTATCGCGCTATTGGGCAAGATTGGCAGTTTAGTCAAGACCAATGGCAACGGTTACAGCAATATTATCAGGCAAATCAGTTTCTCGTCAATTGTCTCAATAGTGAGGGTCAAGTGAGTGCTGAGGTGAGGGCGGAAATCGAAAATAACGTGTTGATTGTTGATGAGGGAAGTTGCGATTCTTCACTTGCTTCGAGGGCATGGCGCGTGAATTTGTAGGGGCGGGTTTAGGAAATTACGTTTCGCTATTGATGATAATTTTTATTCAAAACCCGCCCTGATTATCTGGGGGGTTTCACTATTATTATTTCTTGCCTTCTGCCTTGTCTTCACCAATAGGGTAAGTATTCAACTAGACATGATAAGCTGTCATGCATTTAAATTTGGTGTTAGTAGCGAGCAAGATGCTTAGTAGCGAGCAAGATGCTTAGTAGCGAGCAAGAT
>CAKZMA010000028.1 GCA_937127375.1 uncultured Coleofasciculus sp.
AAATTGAGCGGTTGATTGCAGGGCGTACTGACTTTCCCACTGGGGAATTAGAGACATTGCGGCGGTTAGTGCAGGAGTTTGAGGCAGAAATCGCGACCCTAGGGGCACGGGTGGATAACTTAGAAGGTCGGACTGCCCTTTTAGAAGATAATCAGTTCTCGACGACGACTAGAATCTTTGGGCAAGCGATTTTGGGGGTTCAGGGGCGTAGCGACGATAATGACTTTGAATCAGGTTTGAACACATTTGCACAGGGCAATGCTTTTGAAGACCCCGATACCGAGATTAATGCGATTAACAATGTCCAACTGAGTCTGTTTACCCAGTTGAGTCCTCGCAGTCTGCTGCTAACCAGTTTACAAGCCGGTAATGGTAGTACAACGACGACTGATCGGGGTTTTGAGCCTTTCTTTTTAGATAACTATGTCGGTTTGGGATACGAAGGGGATACCGATAACGATGTGATACTTACCGACCTCAACTATCGTCAACTCTTTGGCAGTAACTTCGCCGTCATTGTTGGACCAGAAGGAGTAAACCCAGTCAACGTGTTTCGGGGAGTCAACCGGATTGAAAGTGCGGGGTCTGGACCCCTGTCTCGCTTTGCCCAACGCAATCCAATTATCAGTATTGGCAATGGTAGTGGTGGGATTGGCTTTGATTGGCAAATTGCCACTCGCATTAGTTTACAAGGCGTCTACTCAGCTAGTACGCCAGAAGATACAGATAATGGGGGTATCTTTGGTGGAGACAATGGAGAAACCTCGATCGGGGCACAGTTAATTGTCTCTCCTTTAGATACATTGGATATCTCTTTCCAATACATTAATGCCTATTCTCCTTTTGGACGATTAGGAACAGGTGTTGGGGATGATTTACTAGCGCTACCTGGCGCATCAGGTCGAGCGCCGCTAAACACAGATGCTTTTGGGGCGGGTTTGGAATGGCGAGTCACACCCCGAATAACTGTTGGCAGTTGGGCGGGTTATACCACCTCTGATCTAACCGGTGGGGGTTCAGGAAATGTTGAGACGTTTAACTGGATGGCTTTTCTCAATCTCCCAGATTTATTTGGCGAAGGGAATATGTTTGGTTTATACGTGGGACAACCGCCTCGAATTACGGACAGTGACTTAACTACAGGCAGAAATGTCCCTGACTTTACCAACTATGGCGGAACTTTTGCAGATTTCGTGAATCAGATAGACCAAGTGGGTGAATCTGGAGATCAACCGGATACGACAACTCATTTAGAGGCGTTCTATCGCTGGCAAGTGGCAGATAATATCAGCATTACGCCGGGAGTGATTGTGATTTTCAATCCCCTGCACAACAATGACAACGATACGATCACGATTGGTGCTATCCGCACGACCTTTACGTTCTAGATTTAGGCTAGCCGGATAATCTTAGTTAGGATGGTCTGCTGGAATGTCTCAATAATCCCTCTCCACTTTGCCAAGGAGAGGGATAAAGCTGCCCTGAGTTTATTGATAGTTACAGCTCAATCCTAAGCAGCGTCTGCACTTGAGGTTTTTGATGAAGTTTGTATAAAGATGCCCCCCTAGAGGAACTGCACTCAGTCGCAGGCGTCATAGTTAAGTAAGAGCTGGAGAAATTACCCATAACCTGTGTTGTCTCATCTGTGCATACACCAACTTGGCAAGCAGCTTTAGGGTATTTTATCCCCCTCTTCTTGATTAATACTTCGCGATCTGACTCTGTTCAGGATTAAATCAGGACATATCAATAGTGGCAGTTGGGTCTCGAAGTCAGTTAAAAATACCTCGGTTCTTTTAGTTCATTCACGAATGGAGTCTTAAAGATGATTCTCAATTCACTACGCTACATTGTCGGTTTAGGTGTCGCTGGTGGCTTAGCCGTTTTACTCGCACCAGGAGCCAATGCTCAAATTGAAGTTACAGGTGGAGAAATGGCGGGTGAAGCCGCTTTCTTTGTGCCAGGAATGGATGCGGCGGGAAATGTAACCTTATTTGACGCGGCTGTGCAGAGGCTGGAATTAGAAACCTCCAATGGTTTAACCACAACATCTGTATTTGTTCCCAGTGCTGCTACCTTTACCGACAATGGAGATGGGATACCCAACAGTGGTGACACAGGGGTATTACAAGGAAAACTGACGGGACTAGCGGCTATCGGTGGTAACACGTTTGCCTTTTCTGGTCGAGATACAGTCCTTGAGTTTACGCTGAGTTCCTTTACTCAGAATTTAGATTTTGAAGGAACCCTGATTAGTGCTGACGACGAGGGTAGTGCGCCACTCGTTTTCTTGCCAGTTCTCGGTGTTTCTGTTGGGACTGAAGGGTTTTCCGCCGCAGATGGAGAATTGCAGGTGGGTGAATTTGAAGCTGACCTAGATGCTGGTTTGATTGATTTGCCTCCGAGTGTAAGTTTGGGAGACTTTGGCAGCGTAACGGTATCTCAAGAGGATTCTTTGGCGCAAACGCTTAAGTTTAAGTTTGAAGGGGAAGACATTGATATTGAAGAGTATGGGATAGCCGTCAATGGCTCCGAATTGCGTTTTCTGGGTACAGCTAATAAAAAATTTGAGATTGAAACCGTTGGTGACGACGAAGCGAGTCAGTTCAAAATTAAGGGTGAACTTGGGGTTGTCGATATTGCGATTAGTGGTGCTGAATACGAGAATTCGGACTTTGAACTGGAAGAAGTAGACCTGAAAAAATTCAAGATTGAGGGTGAAAGCGAAGGGTTTGCCACACTGTTCAATGTTGGTAGCGTGGGTTTCAGTAGCACGGGTGAAAGTGAGACGAAGTTCGAGTTTGAGCAAGAGGGGGGGGTAAAATTCAAAGGCGAAAGTAGTGGTGATGTAGTATTTACCGCGATCGCGGGATTAAGCAGTACCAACACGGATGAGGTGGAATTTGACAAGGAAACCTTTAGCGTTCGATACAATGGCTTTGAATACCCCAACTTTGATGATGACAATAACCTAATCGCCGTCTGTAACGTTTGCGCGAGTCCAAAACTAGTCTTCGATACCGACATTGATTTCGGTAACAACACAATCACTCTCGTCAGAAATAGCACCTCCAATCGCACGTCCATCAACTTTGTTAACGCCAGAAGTGGTAACACATTCGTATTCACGGGTGATGGTTCCGGAGCAGCAGCCGTTTCAGAAAGTTCGGGAGTTTCAGTTAGTGCAGGAACTTCAACAAGCGCAGGATCAGTAACCAGTACTACCGCAGCAGCAGGTGCTAGCTCCTTTAACACAAATGTTGCGGCTTTCTCTGGCTATTCCAGCACAGCAGAAACTCAATACGAAGTCTCCAACTCTATTCGCTTTACCAGCGCCAGTGCTGCTCAAGGGCGAGTAAGAGTGAACTATACAGAGAGTGGTGGTGAACGTTATCTTGTCGCGACTCGCACCAGTCGCGGTCGTGCTTTAGGTCGCCAAGGCTACAAGATGGTTGGTCCGAGCAGTCGTTGCTTCCCCGGGTTGGTTGGTCTGCGTCAGATTTCTGATGAGGAACTCGACACTATTGTCGATGAAGAGGATACCGCGATGGACATGGAAGAGGAGAATACCAACACCGATAGTGACACGGAAGATGACACCGATAATGACATGGAAATGGAAGATGACGATGACGATGACGATGA
>CAKZMA010000029.1 GCA_937127375.1 uncultured Coleofasciculus sp.
CTGCTCCCCCTGCTCCCCCTGCTTCCCCTGCTCCCTCTGCTCCCTCTGCTTCCCCTGCTTCTCACCCGACACCCTACCGAGTTTGCTGAATGTAGAGTAAAATACCCCGTGCGATCGCCTGGGCGATTTGGCTGCGAAATTCTGGTGTGGCAAGTCTCGGCGCATCCTCAGCCCCGGTGACAAACCCTACTTCCACTAACGCAGAAGGCATAGAGGTGCGTCGAATGACAAAAAATCTGCCTCGTTTCACGCCGCGATTCCGCATTCCGGTACTCTGTAATAGACTATTTTGAATCGCTTCAGCTAGCCCTCGCCCATTGGCATAGTAATAGGTTTCCACGCCATTCACATCGGGACGACTCATGCTAATCGCATTGGCGTGGATACTGACAAATAGGTCAACATTCGTTTGTTCCGCCAGTTGAACTCGCCCTCTGAGGCTAATAAATCGGTCATCCGATCGCGTTAATATCGTTTGTACACCCTGTTGTTCTAAAAGTGCTGCAACCTGGAGAGAAATTGGCAAAATCACGTTTTTCTCCTGCAAGCCACCAATCCCCACAGCGCCGGGATCTTTACCCCCATGTCCCGGATCAAGCATCACCACAACGCGACTATTACGAACTCCAGGAAATACAGTCGGAGGTGGTGAAATCTCTGGCGGTAATCGTTCCGGTGGCGGTACGGGAAGCGCACCCGTTGGCGGTGAAACGACTCTCCTCTGTCGCAGGGATAGGGCTAAGAGTTGATCGCTGGGTTGATTGAGTTCGCCAATCTGGGTATTTCGATCCGGTTGAACGACAATCACCACGGTACGCGAATCAGGCTGGCGTAGTCTCACCTGGGATAATGGACTATTTACGCCTAACTGAGGTCCTTGAACTCCCGGCGAAAGTTGGGCATCAGGGATGGTAATTTGGAACTGGTTGGCGCTGGGATTCCAATTCCCACTCGCCCGAATCCGTCCATTCGCCCGGATTAATAATTGAGTGCCATTTTGGGCGATGTCCACCGATTCAATGGTGGCGAGAGAGGTAGCCGTTGTGGGTTCTCTATCGGATCGCGGCGATAAGCCATCAAGCTGGGACGCTGAAACTCCCCTGGGTAATAATACCAAACCACCAACGGAGCTATAATTCATCTGCCAGTCGGGACTCTCGCGATTCACGTTTAACGTGATGCGGGTTGGGGATGAACCCGACTGTTGAGATAATTGAATTTGGTTGACCCCATAGCGATTCACCGACACCGTTTGATTCAGTAAGTCTGGGGGTAGGGTAATTCCGTCCACCTCAAACTCAATTGTCCCGCGATCGCGACTCCGTTGCACCTGAATCTCTTTGGCTTCCCCATCATTGGTGCGAATGAAAAACCCATCCCGTGTCACCTGAATCGGATCACGTTGCACCCTTGACTCTGTTGTCTCACCAGAGGATTCTGGTGGTGTGGGACGAGGTGTGGGTTGGGGAGGAGGAGTTGTGGGCGGTAGGGGACGAGGTGCGGGTGTGGTGATCCGCTGCGGTTCAGGAAGTTGCACAAACCACTGTCTCGGCGACGCCCCACGAAATTGAATCTGTTGCGGGTCTATAGTATAGCCCGGTGCAATTTCTACCACAATCCGCGTCGTCTGGCGGTCAAACTGTCCCACCCGAATTTCCCGAATCCCTCCCCCTACAGGCTGGCTGACGCTGGGGCGTCCCAATGTCGTACCGGGTAAATCGATAACCAGGCGCAGGGGATTGGGAATCAGTTGGGCGGTGGGTTGAACGCTACCATCTGTGGTAAATTCCAGTTGATTTTGACTCGTATCAAATCGCCACAGCAGAAGTCTAGCCGCTTCTGCGGGTAATGAAACCAGAAACGTACTCCAGAAGCTAATAAGTAGCAGTAGCCACTGAATTTTCCTCATTCCCCTACCCTCACGATTAATCGTCTAACTGCCAATTGCTTGCTCAATGTCAGCCTGGTCTAGTTTACGTCCAATTAACACTAACCGAGTTTGGCGAGATTCGCCGTTGTGCCACAGTCGATCATAGAATGAATCGAAGCGATTGCCGACTCCCTGCAAGACTAGACGCATGGGTTTATTGGGTACAGACACAAAGCCTTTGATCCGGTAAATCTCCTGCTGTTGCACGAGTTGTTGCAGTTTGGCGATTAGGGTTTTGGGTTCAAAGGCTTGATCGGATATAAATTGGATGGAATTAATCTCGTCGTCATGGTCGTGGTCGTCCTCGGTATCATGATGACTGGGACGATTGTCTAAATTATCCTCGACGGCGGCGTTGAACCCGAGTAAGAGTTCAGGCTGAATTTGTCCCTGATCACAAGGGATAACCTTAACTCCCGTGGGTAATTGATCCTGTAACCAGTCTTTGATCCGAGTCAGCGTCGCCTCATCGACTAAATCTACCTTGGTGAGTAAGACTAAATCCGCACAAGCTAATTGATCTTCAAAGAGTTCCTCAATTGGGGTTTCATGGTCTAAATTGGGGTCAGCTTGGCGTTGGGCTTCTACAGCATTGATGTCACCGACTAAGGTTCCGGCGGCTAACGCTTGACAATCGACCACCGTGATTACTCCATCAACCGTAGCACCGTTGCGAATGGGAGTCCAACGGAAGGCTTGAACTAGGGGTTTTGGTAACGCTAATCCAGAGGTTTCAATTAGCATACAATCGATGCGATCGCGTCGTTGCAAAAGTTGCTGCATTGTCGGGAAGAATTCTTCCTGAACCGTGCAGCACAGGCAGCCATTGGTCAGTTCTACAATATTATCGTTGGGATTGTCCTCTTCATCACAAATTTGGCAGGAACGCAATAACTCGCCATCAATACCCACTTCACCAAACTCATTCACCAGAACCGCTATTTTACGTCCTTGGTTATTTTGCAGTAAATGGCGCATTAATGTGGTTTTGCCAGAACCGAGAAAGCCAGTAATAACCGTTACGGGAATTTTATGCATGATTATTTAACCTCAAGATAGGGGTGGAATTCGTGCTAAGATGCCTTTTTTTAAGGGTTCAGGTCGTTTTGACCAAGGCAATAAACCATCGGGTTGACTATGGTACAAACTGGCACAGTCTAAGATAGCCGCCGCTGTTTTGGGTAATGTCTCTACATCTACGGGTAAATCCCCAAATAGGTACGTGTGTTTACCCAACCCGGCTAAGGAAACCGCACAAGGGCGACTACAAGCACTCATACATTCAACCGGTTGAATCGGAAATTTATCCCGGAGTGACCAGTTTTCGTGGAGTTCCTGCAAGGGTTCTAGCAGTTTTTCTCCACCACTTTGACCAACACGCTTGCCATCTTGCCAAGTGCTGGCGCAGGTTGTACAAACAAATAGGGTATGTTGATGAGTCATTGTGTTTAATTACAGAATTGTTCTGGGGTCATGAAGCGCTAAAACCGTATCAGCTCTAGGGATTTTAGATGGTTGTGGCTTTACGCGATCGCTTGTTGCTTGCCAGCCGTTTCTAAAGACAGTTCACTATCTGCTATTTCAACTCAATAGCAGCATTCTCAAATTAGAGAGAATGGCTAGTAACGCTAGGCAGAATTCAGCAGAATTCAATAATCAAACGTCTTGATCAGGGGTTTGGCTAGTTTGAATAGTCAGTGAACCTGTACCTGTATGGATTAGTAATCTTTACCTAGACTGATACCGCAATTTCTCTAATATTTGCTTTAACCGTCTGAATTTTGGCAATAATGTTTGAACTCCCATCCGTACCTCGCAGATGAATCATCGAAAAGTTATCTGTCGGTGGGCATTCTGACTTAGAAACAAGGACTCATTTCGTCACAGTTGCGGGACAGCGCCGGATTTACACCGAACTTTCCCCGTTACCTCTAATGGCTGCTCCCCATTAGAACCGACCGAGATTAATACTTTACCATGTCGGTTCGGCAAGGACTACCCTTTTTCGCTTTTCCCTCAGTGGCGTGATTTCTTCCTGACCACAAAACCTGTACCAAAAGGATAAGCTGGTTTTATAGGGATGATTAGCTCAATCTATCAAACTAGGCATAATCACCCAATGTCGTGGGATTTTCACAGGGGAGAACATGATTAAATCCTGGATAGTAATTGGGACTGTAACCTTGCTAGTGGCGTTTGCTGGTAACTGGTTAACGTCCGATGATGTCCGATGGTTCAACCGCCTGCGCCGCCCCCGATGGTTGACATTTGAGCCGGCGATTCCTTTCATCTGGACAGTGGTTTTTATTTGTGGAGGATGGTCAGCTTATATGGTATGGGAAAGTAATCCAGGGCGTCCTCAAACGTGGCTGGTTTTGGGATTATATTTGCTGTTGGAAATAGTAACAATTGCCTATACGCCAGTAATGTGCCGACTTCGCAGTCTCAAGGTGGGTACGATGATTGGGGGTACGGGGGCTATATTGAGTATTATTTTGGCACTTTTAGTTTATCCTATCTCAGTTTGGGCATCGGTTTTGCTGTTGCCTTATATTATTTGGAGTCCGATTGGAACCTACACGACTTGGGCGATGATTCGACTGAATCCGGAAGCGGAATAGGTATGGATT